>JANMWP010000082.1:0-2258 GCA_031394065.1 Chitinophagaceae bacterium | reverse complement strand
ATTGAATTTAGCCACAAAGACTCGAAGACACTAAGGAAAAATGCGTAGCATTTTTTATACTTCGTGCCTTTGTGCCTTCGTGGCAAACCTCTTTTCACAGCGAAGCTGAGAAAAAAAAATCTTATTGTCATTTGCAAAGAGCTTAAAACATTTTTATGAGTGCCTCAACCTGACAGTAAAATTGTTAAAGAGAATTTCAAACTGGTACATTCTCGAAATTTTGGTACTACAATATAAACTGCATTTTTCAAATATCAGGCAGCAATGCGCTGTAAAATAACTTTACAGGGTATGGATGAAGTAACCTGTACCAAATGGGTTTTATGAAGCGGTATGGAAAAATAATCGCCGGCAACAAGCGTATTCGCTGCTTCACCTACAATAATATTACAGGTACCTTCTACAATCAAAAATTTTTCATACTCATGATCGTGTACTTCCTGCGGGGCATAGTCTTTAATCCATACAATGGCGGTGGTTGCTTTGGCAGAATAACCAATGATTTTTGCAAAAAGGTCAGCGCCGCTGTTCGGTATCATATCGGCCCGGCTTAACCAAACCTCAAAATCTTTTATTGTAGATCCTTCGTGCAGCTGGGGAGGCTCAGTAACCGGTTCTCCGCTTTTTATTCTTTCAGTATAATCAATCATGGCCAATAAAAAAGGTTTTATAACCGTGTTTGGGGCCATGCCGTTTTCCAGGGCATAATTTTCCAATGCAAAGGCAATTGATTCAATCTCCTGTCTTATCTCTGCATCAGCAGCCGCCATCATTTCTATCTCTTTGGTTTCAAGGGGGCTGGTATGGCCTAAAACATACTGTTCTAAAATTCCTGAATTAATATAGTCTTTATTGGTCATTATACTACGGCTGTTGCGTTCTTGCTTATGGTGCTATGCCGGTATCTTTTTAAAAGTCATCAAACAAAATTAGCAAGAATAATTGGTAGCGAAATCAAGATGAAGGTAAGCTTTGATTTTTCAGACGTGATTCTTCGACTCGGATCCTGTCTTCCCGAACCACTTTTTTTGATTAAATACGTAAGATACTGTTTAATGGTTTTTTTATTCTCTTAGCGCTTTGCAACAACATCTCCGGCACGGAACCTTACTAAGAAAAAGAGGTCTTGCTGTAAAAGGTCTGAAAAATAAAGCTTGTATTTTATTATTCATCGGAGTTTCACGTAAAAGAATTACGATTATGAAGAATCAAGTAAAAACTCCACTGGGCAATGTCATTAAGTTAAGGGTATTTAAATTATAAAACTCCCAATTCCAGTTCCCTCTCTCTTGGAGTTCCTGCAAAGGAACGAGCGTAGCTCATTGGGGTGAGGTCTTTACAAAATGCTTAACTTAATGACATTGCCAGCTGTTACAGCAAAAAAAGCCTATTTACATTTCCCTGTTCCCAAACATCTTGTACAAGTCATATCCTCATAGATTGTACGGGTTTTTGATGTACTATATTGATGCGTAACACGTCCATAGCTATCTACTACGTCTGGGTAATACACTTCAATTGATTTAATTCTTAATGTACCGGTACCACTACAGAAGCTGCATGCACAATCTGTTGAGGGCGTGTTTTTAACCGGGTCAGTTGAAGGCTCAGCATTACTACGTTTGTAAATTAACATAGCTTCTTCGGTACCTTCAAAATAAAATTTTCCTTTATAATCATAGTATTTTCCCTTAACGTGCCTGTCTTTACTCCATTCTCCGTCAAACTTAAATTTAGTTTTCGATTTACGGCTATCGGTATAAATTCCCTGGCCTTCTTTCATATCATTTTTCCAGTTGCCATCATAGTTTCCATGATAATCAGTTGAAGTTAAAACACCGTAACCATCTTTCAATCCGTTTTTCCAGTTGCCTTTGTACGTAATTTTTTCTTTAGACGTAGGTGAATGAGATTTATTAACCTGTTCATATTCACCGTATCCATCTTCTAACCCATCTTTCCAGTTGCCTTCATAGGTTACAGTTTTATCGCTTAAGTCAAGATCTTTTGAAACCATGCTGGATTCTCCTTTCCCGTTTGGTAAACCATTTAAAAATGATCCTTTATAAGTTCCACCCAGCTTATGAACTCCGTGCGTTTTATAAGTTATCGTTCCTTCACCGGAAGCTTTGTTGTCTTTCACATCGCCTGTATAAACATCTCCGTTAACGTACATTATTTTTCCTTTTCCAACCAGTTCATCATTTTCAAAATTGCCTTCAATAATCGTTTCTTCTGCCAGATAATATTGACCCTGC
>JANMWP010000705.1:0-2023 GCA_031394065.1 Chitinophagaceae bacterium | reverse complement strand
CCTTCTTTCAAAGAAAAATTCGAGTTTGAACAATTAGAAAAAGAAATTCCCGTGCTTCAAAAAGAAAAAACAGCATTAGAGGAAAAAATGAATGCCGGCGGTATGGATTATGATGCTTTGCAAAAAGCAGCCGAACGCATCAGCACCATTGTACAATTGCTGGATGAAAAAGAAATGCGCTGGCTTGAATTAAGTGAAAAAATCTGATAATTTTTGTAGATTTGAGAAACCGGTTTTTTATGAGTAAAGAAAAACTTAAAAAGGAACTCCATACGCTTATTGACAATACAGAAGATGAAGAACTGTTAAATATGGTTAAGGAAGATATTATTGCTTACCAAACTGAATCTAAAAAAGATCCGATAGCTATCGGATTTGATGACCTCTCCGATTTATCTCCCGAAGACAGGCAGGAACTGGAAGAACTGGCTACAGAAGATATAGATAAGGATACAATTACGTACGAGGAATTTAAACAACATTTGAATGAATGGCAATCCCGATTATCACAAAGAAAAGGTTTGAAAACAAAGTAATAAAATTGCTGGATTATCTTACTACAGAATGGAATGATTCTGTAGCAATTAATTTTAAGAAAATATTACTGAACAAATTAGATCTGTTGGCAACCATGCCAACAATTGGGGTCGAGGTAAGTTCACTAAAAAATATCAGGGCTATTCTCATAACCAAACATAACAAGGTTTATTACAGGATTGAAAAGAATAAAATTGCTGTAATTAATATGATTGACACCAGGAAAAACCCGAAAAAGAACCCCTTCAAAAAAAACACATGAACCAACGCTTTTATTCCCTCGATGTTTTTCGTGGTGCCACGGTGGCCCTGATGATACTGGTTAATAACCCCGGTAGCTGGGCACATATTTTTCCGCCGCTCGATCATGCAAGCTGGCATGGCGTTACACCTACCGACCTTGTCTTTCCATTCTTTTTATTTGCCGTAGGCAATGCCATGGCCTTTGTAATGCCTAAGTTAGATGCTGCCGGTGAAGGGGCTTTCTGGAAAAAAGTAATAATACGCTCCCTGCTTATTTTCTTCATCGGCGTTTTCCTCAACTGGTTTCCATTTATAAAATACAACGATGCCGGTAATATAGTTGCCAAGCCTTTTGAAACCCTGCGCATTTTTGGCGTACTGCAACGCGTTGCTGTCAGTTATTTTTTTGCTGCAATAATTGTTCATTATTTTAAAGTGCGGGGTTCATTTGTAGTGGGCATGTTTATTTTACTGGCATATTGGTTTTTATGTGTAGCTGCAAACCCTGCCGATCCGTTTAGTTTAAATGGCTGGTTTGGCACCAATATAGATAAAGCCCTGCTTGGCGAAAAACACATGTACCATGGCGAGGGTGTAGCTTTTGACCCCGAGGGTTTAATGAATAGTTTTGCAGCCATTGTGCAGGTAATATTGGGTTACCTGGTTGGTAATTATATTTTACAAAAAGGCAAAACACCTGAAATGCTCAATGGCTTATTTGTTGCAGGCTGTGTGCTGGTGTTTGCAGGCTTTTGCTGGGATATGGTTTTTCCGCTCAACAAAAAAATATGGACCAGCAGTTACACCATTTACACAACAGGCCTTGCTTTACTTATCCTATCTATGATGATTTATTTACTTGACTTTAAAAACACCAAAGGCATGTGGAGCCGTTTCTTTGATGTGTTTGGCAAAAATGCACTTTTCATTTTTGCCATGAGTGCTTTAATACCAAAAACGCTTTGGCTCATCCGCATAAACAATGGTGTAAATGCCGAAGGCAAACCAAAATACCTGAATCCCTTAAGCTGGTTTTATGAAACGATATGCAAACCATTTTTTGCCGGCGACTCCCGCATTGGCTCTTTACTATCTGCCTTTTGCTTTATTGGTATGATGTGGTTTTTGGCGTGGGTGCTGGATAAGAAGAAGATTTATATAAAAGTGTAAATATTTTATGCAATGAGATAATTTCAGCATCTAATAACCCTAACCTCTTTTTATGAGAACAATTATTATTTGC
>JANMWP010000687.1:0-1778 GCA_031394065.1 Chitinophagaceae bacterium | reverse complement strand
GTACGTTATCATATTGTACGTGGTAGTTTGGATACTGCCGGTGTTAAAGACCGTAAACAAAGCCGTAGTAAGTACGGAACTAAAAGAGCTAAAAAATAAATTTAACTAATAATGGTCAGCCGAAGGCGTCAGACCAAAATAATCAACAATGAGGAAGACACAACCGAAAAAAATACCATTAGCACCAGATCCTAAGTTTAACGACAAACTGGTTACCCGTTTTGTAAACAACCTGATGTGGGCCGGTAAAAAAAGTGGTGCATACATTATATTTTACGATGCATTGGACAAAGTTGCCAAGCAAACAGGTGAAGATGGATATGAGGTTTGGAAAAAAGCATTAACAAACATCACTCCTGGTGTTGAAGTACGCAGCCGCCGTATCGGTGGAGCTACCTTTCAGATTCCTGCTGAGGTTCGTGCCGACAGAAAGGTTTCTTTAAGCATCAAATGGATGATTAAATACAGCCGCGACCGAAATGGTCGCAGCATGGCAGATAAATTAGCCAACGAAATTGTTGCAGCCAGCAAAGGTGAAGGTGCTTCATTCAAAAAGAAAGAAGATACACACCGTATGGCCGAAGCTAACAAAGCATTCGCTCACTTCAGAATCTAATTTTATTAATAATATATTTTAAGCCATCCACTAAAGCGGATGGCTTTTTTGTTCTCATTGCTCTTTGTAATATAAAAAAATGAACGTACCTTTGCGCCGCTAAAAGGCAGGCAGTAGTTTGGATGGGCCCGCTTATTTAGCATATCATGAGAGTCTAACAATTCATATCAACCCCGGTTCGCTTGCAGCGTTCTTAATATACAGGGGTATGCTTTTAACAAAGGCAAAAGATCAGCAAAGAACATAAGTACAAGAGTGCGACGCCAATGAAGCTTAATAAAAGTACAAAGGCTAAGTACAAAAAATAAAATGCAAAAGTCAAAATTCAAAAAGTAATTAACCTGAGAAGATGGCTTTTACGAAATGCAAATTTTTTAATTTTTAATCCTTAATTTTTAATTCAAATGGGAGATTTACGTTATCAACGAAACTTTGGAATTGCCGCTCATATTGATGCCGGTAAAACCACTACCACCGAGCGTATATTATATTATACCGGTGTAAACCATAAAATTGGTGAGGTGCATGATGGTGCCGCAACCATGGACTGGATGGCCCAGGAACAGGAAAGAGGTATCACTATTACCAGTGCTGCTACCACCTGCTTTTGGAACTTCCCAATGGCTAATGGTAAAAAATTACCAGATACACACCAATACAAATTCAACATTATTGATACGCCGGGCCACGTGGATTTTACTGTAGAGGTAGAGCGTAGCCTTCGTGTACTGGATGGTTTACTGGCTTTGTTTTGCGCTGTATCCGGTGTGGAGCCACAGAGCGAAACTGTTTGGCGCCAGGCTAATAAATATAAAGTGCCACGTGTTGGTTTTGTAAATAAAATGGATCGCAGTGGTGCCGATTTCTTAAATGTGGTAAAACAGATTAAAGAAATGCTAGGCGCTAAAGCTGTGCCTTTACAATTACCCATTGGTGCCGAAGATAATTTTAAAGGTGTGGTAGATTTAATTACCATGAAAGGGATTGTATGGGATGAAGCAGGACAGGGTATGACTTTTGATGAAGTGCCTATTCCGGAAGATATGATGGAAGATGTGAAAGAGTGGAGACAACATCTGATTGAAGCAGTTGCCGATTACGATGAAAATCTATTGGAAAAATTCTTTGATGACCCTAACACGATTACTGAAGATGAAATTCA
>JANMWP010000663.1:0-1525 GCA_031394065.1 Chitinophagaceae bacterium | reverse complement strand
AAAAACCTGGATGATTCAAATGCAGCAATGGTAATGCAGTCGTTGATAGAACTCCGCAATAAATATAAGTTGCAAAATAAAATACTGGTAGAATCCGGCAGAGCCGACCTTTTAACGAAATTCAGCGACAGCAGTTTTTTTACTTCTTATTACATGCCATTTTTCAACCCATATAAAATAAATAAGGCTGAAATGGATTTGTGGGCCGATAGCATTTCAGCTGTCATCAGTAAATCAAAGATCAATGCCTTATCGGGATATTATTTTCAATGCAGTTTTCTTAAGTATTACTTTTCTCAGTACCCTGTTTTAACCTGGGTAGATAAAGGCCCGTTCAGCCTGGTAAACTTCCTGTTTCAAAAGAAGATAGCTGCTGATAAATCAATTTTTATCGTACTAAAACCATAGCAGTATTAACTTTCGGTTTTTATTGGGCGCATTTCAAATTGTCGCCAGGGTTGCCAACCTTGGTAGAGTTATTTTAAACTTAAAAAACGCTTAAAAAGGTTGGCAACCCTTTAAATACGCTGCGGCAATTTAGAATGTCCCTTTTTATTTTCAGCTTAAATGCAAATGTCTTAATTTCGAATTATCAAATAGTTGTTTAACTAACTAATTTTAACCATGTCGAAAAGAATCATGAAAAAAGTTGCTGTTTTAGGTAGCGGTGTAATGGGCAGCCGTATTGCCTGTCATTTTGCAGGTGTTGGCTTACCGGTTTTATTGCTGGATATACAGCCCAAGGATTTAGCCGCCGATGCAAAGCCTGCCGAAAAAAATAAAATAGTAAATGAAGCATTAGCTGCTGCTATAAAATCAAACCCGTCTCCGGTTTACACAAAAGATGTAGTTAAAAAAATTAAGACAGGAAACTTTACCGACAATATGAAAGATATTGCCGACTGCGACTGGGTGATTGAAGTGGTGGTGGAAAGACTGGATATTAAACAACTGGTTTTTACCGATGTAGAAAAATACCGCAACCCTGGGACATTGATCACATCCAACACATCGGGCATACCCATACACATGATGACGGAAGGGCGGAGCGATGATTTTAAAAAACATTTTTGCGGTACACATTTTTTTAATCCGCCAAGATATTTACGCCTGCTCGAAATTATTCCAACGCCGCATACCGACCCGGAAGTGGTTGATTTTTTAATGAACTATGGTGATCTTACTTTGGGTAAAACAACCGTTTTGTGTAAAGACACACCTGCTTTTATAGCCAACCGTGTTGGCGTTTTTGGTATGATGACCATTATGAATGCCATGGAAAAATTAGGATTGTCGATTGATGAAATTGATGCATTGACAGGGCCTGTTGTTGGCCGTCCAAAATCTGCAACCTTCCGTACTGCAGATGTGGTGGGTATTGATACATTGGTAAAAGTTGCAAAAGGCGTTGCCGATAATTGCCCCAATGATGAAGCCAGGGAAGTGTTTACCATTCCTGCCTGGTTAAATAAAATGGTAGAGAATAACTGGCTGGGCGATAAAACCGGACAGGGCTTTTTCAAGA
>JANMWP010000652.1:0-2926 GCA_031394065.1 Chitinophagaceae bacterium | reverse complement strand
CCTCATTATTCACCATTTCCACGGCCTGCAACAGGTAACAGAGTTTAATAATTGCCAGCTCCACATGCAGCCGTTTGTTGCGTGCCTGTTTATAATTTATTTCTGCTTCGTTTAATAAATTTAATGCGGCAATTAACCAGCTTATTGAAATTTGCTGTGCTGCCTGCAGGTATTTTTGTTTAAAATCATCTGCAACTTCAAGCAATATGGCAGCTTTTGCATCTTTACAAACCAACAGGTTTCTTATAAATTCACTGTAGCCTTCCAGTAAAGTATCACCTTCAAAACCTTTGCGGTTTATTTCATCGTACAGCAACATGGCATCGCTCAAATGCTGTTGCTGCATACAATCCAGCAGTTTAAAATAATAATCTTCATCTAAAATATTCAGATGCTCCAGCGTATTGCTGTAGGTTAATTCGCCATTGGTAAAACTTACTATCTTATCTAAAATACTTAACGCATCACGCAAACAGCCTTCGCTTTTTTGTGCAATCACATGCAGTGCCGCTTTCTCGGCTTTTATTTTTTCTTTATCACATATTTCCTGCAGGTGCTCAATGGTATCGCTGTTGGTAATTCTTTTAAAATCAAATATCTGGCAACGGCTGAGAATGGTTGGCAGTATTTTATGTTTTTCTGTTGTTGCCAGAATAAAGATGGCATAAGGCGGCGGCTCTTCCAACGTTTTTAAAAATGCATTGAAGGCTGATGAACTTAACATGTGTACCTCATCCACAATATACACTTTGTATTTGCCGGCCTGTGGCGCAAACCTAACCTGCTCAACCAGGCTGCGGATATCATCTACCGAATTATTACTGGCTGCATCCAGTTCATGAATATTCATGGAAGTACCGGCATCAAAAGAAACGCAGCTGTTGCAGGTATTACAGGCTTCTCCGTCTGCTGTTTGATTTTCGCAGTTGATGGTTTTGGCTAAAATACGGGCACAGGTTGTTTTGCCAACTCCCCTGGGACCGCAAAATAAAAATGCATGCGCCAGCTGATTATTTTTGATTGCATTTTTTAAAGTAGTGGTAATATGCGATTGCCCGATCACAGTTGAAAAAATCTGTGGCCTGTACTTTCTTGCTGAAACTATAAACTTATCCATTGCTGCTAATTTCGGTAATCTAAGTTGTAAAAAAGAATTTGTTTTAAACTACTTCGTAGTTTTTTCTTTGCCACGGATTTCACAGATTTTCACTGATTAAATACGCCCATCCGTGTAAATTCGTGTAATCCGTGGCAAAACATTTTTATCGCAGATACAAATGCTGCTTCAGGCTGGTTTTACGATACCATCGGGTGGCGGTGAAATTCTTTCGTCCGGTCGAATAAATACCGGTAGGTTGCCAGGTTGCGGCTGCGGAAGGTATCGCCAAAATTTTCTGCTACATTTATCATTTTGGGATTAAAATCGCCAATCCACTGCATTTCATAATCGGTATACGTGTAATTAGGCACCTGTATAATTTTGCGGCATTCGCCGATGATGTACGAATCGATACCCTTGCCCTGCCAATCGGGCACCACACCAAACACAACCCCTACAAATTTCTTCGACTTCCTGAATTTTTGCCGCCATACAAACTGCAGTTTCTGCAACAGGCCAAATTTTCCGTTCAGGTGTTTAAAATACTGGTTAATATCGGGCAGGTTTATAAACATGGCAATGGCTGTTCCTTTATAATAGGCAAAATAAACCAGGTCTTCCTCCATAACCGGTTTCATTTTTTTAAACATGATGAGCACCTGTTCTTTATTAAGTTGTTTCAGTCCGCCATGACCAGCCCATGCTTTGTTATATACTTCAGTAAAATCCAATGCATATTTTAACAGGTTGTTTTTTTTAATGATTTCGAAACTGATATCCGGATCTGCTTCATGAACCTTATGCCGGTCAAGTGTTTTTTGTGCAAGTGGTTTTTGTGCCTCCAGTCCAAAGCAAACCTGGTTATAAAAAAGCTGAAAACCATAGTTCTCAAAAAGCGTAACGTAATACGACGGGTTATAATTCATGCAATACAATGGCGGCGTAAAACCATTTGTTATTAATCCCCACCAGCGGTCCCGTTCACCAAAATTAATGGGGCCATCCATGGCTTCCATTCCATGTTGCATCAACCAGTGTTTGGCATTATCCAATAAAAGATCGGCAGCATCCTGGTCATTAATACATTCAAAAAAACCAATGCCGCCAACCGGTACATCATCCCCTTTGTTCTTATATTTTTTATTGGTGAAAGCGGCAATGCGGCCAATCAGTTTACCTGCATCGTCTTTTAATATCCAGCGTATAACTTCTCCAAAGCGAAAGATTTTGTTTTTTTCTTTATCAAATACTTCATTAATATCCTTATCCAGCGGATGTATCCAGTTGGGGTCGTTTTTATTTAACAGCACAGTAGTTTGCAGAAACTCCTGGGCGGTTGTTTTATCTGTTACGGGAATTATTTGCATTGTGTAAATTAAAGCTGCAAATATACTACTTCGCCACATGCCAACATATAGCTCCTGGAGGTTAAAACTTCTTGCAGCCGCTGGTTATTTGTATTAAGTTTGTTATTACAATGTTTAATCTGATGAAATACTGGAGCCTGATATTATTTTTTTCATTGCTGACCGGAACTCATGATTCAATAGCACAGCCTGGCAGGTTGAACCCCTTTGAAATTCAAAATCAAAAAGAAATTGATTCCTTAAAACAAATATTAATTGGTGCACCCGATGATACTGTAAAACTGAACAGGCTTTTGATAATTGCTGCTTTACAATTTGATCCTGTAAATACTTCGGAAAGATATGCAATTGAAACATTTGCATTAGCAAAGAAACTGAAACAAAGTAATGCCCAGATATGGGCAGCCAAATGGGCAGGTGCAGCCTGCCAGTTAAAAAAAGATTATTCAAAAGCCATTTC
>JANMWP010000703.1:0-8179 GCA_031394065.1 Chitinophagaceae bacterium | reverse complement strand
AAAACAGTGAATCGGATGCAAGTGCTCAATTTGTTCAGTTTAACTACCAGTTTAAGCCCGGCATTTCTTTAAAAGCAGAATTTGGCCGTTCAAAATATCAATATCATATACCCGGCCCTTTAAACGACAATATGTTTAATGCAAACCCCCAAATGAGTACAAGAAGCCGTAATTATTTCAATCCCGATATTTATATCCCATCTTTAACTTTTAACTGCAGATTATCTGCTCAAACAAAAATAAGTATTACAGCTTCGGGTGTTTTTGGAAACAGGAGCAGCGTAATGCTGGATGCTTTTGCCAATGTACCAGATACCATAAACCGGCTAACGGGCATGTACAAAAACCGCCAGGTTGATATTGACAACTTCAACAGCCGCACATTTGAATTTCGCCTGTTGCATACATACCATATTGGAAAAATGCAGGGCAAGTTAGCCACAGGGCTGGTTTATATGAATAATGATTTGTATCGCCGGCAGTTAGGGAAAGGTACTACCGGAACAGACTATGACCTCACACTTACCGAGCCGGGATTTGTGAGAGATGTGCATTTTAAGACAAATAATATTGCCCTGTTTGCCGAAAATATTTTTCAGCTAAACCCAAACTGGACGGTCTCTCCGGGCATCAGGTTTGAAAACGGTAATTCAAAAATGAGTGGTGTAATTAAATACTATACCGTCAATCAGTTACCCAATACTATCAAACATGGTTTTTTGCTGGCAGGTATCAGCTCAAAGTATTTGCTTGATAAGGAAAATACGTTGTATGGCGGAATATCCCAGGCTTATCGCCCTGTTATTTTTAAAGACATTATACCGGCATCTACCTACGAACTGGTTGATAAGAATTTAAAAGATGCATTTGGGTACAATATTGAATTGGGAGCAAGTGGCAAACTTGGCAGCCGTTTGCAATACGATATCAGTTATTTTAATTTGCTTTATAAAAACCGTTTGGGAACAGTGGTGCTGCAGGATAATCTGGGACAATCATATACTTATAAAACCAATATCGGCAACAGCCGCACCGATGGGATTGAAGTATTTGTTCAATACAAATTTCCGCTTATCAATAAACTCTTTGCCGGCTTGTTCACTTCTACTTCTTACATGAATGCAAGATACATCAGCGGGCAGGTAACAGACGGAACAAAGAATAAGTCGATTGTTGGCAATAAGGTTGAAGCCGTTCCGCAATGGATAAGCAGGAACGGGCTGGATATTTTGTATGAAGGTTTTAGCTGCACAATTTTATATAATTATACCTCGGCTTCGTTTTCCGATGCGTTAAATACTGTAACGCCTCCGGCAAGTGGTGCTAAAGGCTATACACCGGCATATTCAGTTTGGGATTTTAATGCCACCGTACGGGCAAATTCAATATTTACAATCCGGGCAGGCGTAAATAATTTTTTTGGTAAAAAGTATTTTACAAAACGACCGGTTTTTTATCCGGGCCCCGGTATCTGGCCCAGCGATGGCATAAATTTTTATCTTACACTGGGGTTTAAAATATAAATAACAGGATTCAATTTAGGGCTGCAGGAAAAAAATCTACCATAATCTGATATCTTTGATACTGAACCTGAATATTTTTAAGAACAAACGTTTGAAATTTCTTTATAGATAAAGAGCCACCGTATTCAGGTGGCTCTTTTTGGTTTTTAAAGTATCTTTCTTTAAACATTAAGCTATATGAAAAAATGGACAAACCGCTAAAAGAGTTAAAAGGTTTTGTAAAATCAGATTTATTGCAACCCGGTAAAAAGCAAACGGTAACATTTACCATTACTAAAAGAGACCTTGCATCGTTTGATGAAACACAATCAGCCTGGGTTGCTGAAAAAGGGTTATATAAAATTTATGTTGGTAGTTCTTCTGCTGATATTAAATTGAATAGTTCCTTTACCTTGCAGGCAGATTTGCTTGTAAAAAAAAGTAAACAATGTACTTGCTCCTGTTAAAAAAATTACCGAATTGAACTGATCGATATGAAAAAATTAATCAACACATTTTTAAGTTTACTGTCAAGCTCAATCATGTTTGCCCAGGCAACACCTGATAAAATATACAGGCAGTTATTTACAGATATACAACTTCAGAAAGTTTTTCCGGATGGAAAAACTTTTGTGGACTGTACACCCAAACGCAAGCCAGCCGATATTATGTATGATTACGGCCTTGCAAAAGGACCCGGTTTTGATCTGAAGAAGTTTGTTGCAGATAATTTCAATTTACCGGCTGCCCCCCCGGCATTTAATTATATCCAGCAGGAAAAAGATGTAGCAGAACATATTAAAAACCTCTGGAGTAATTTAAAACGTGAGGCTGATATCTCTGTTGAAGGCTCATCGTTGTTGGCTTTACCCAATCCGTATATTGTACCTGGTGGCCGTTTCAGGGAGATCTATTATTGGGATAGCTATTTTACCATGTTGGGTTTAAAGGAAAGTGGCGAAACAGAAACTATCCGGCATATGGTTGACAATTTTGCTTACCTGATCAATACTTATGGCCATATACCCAACGGAAACCGCAGCTATTATTTAAGTCGCTCTCAACCTCCTTTCTTTTCTTTAATGGTTGAATTGCTTGCTGGTATTGATGGCGATAAAGTGTATACAAAATATTTTTCTGCCTTAAAAAAGGAATACCAATACTGGACCGAAGGGTTAATCAATATTAAACCAGGCACAGCGTATAAGAGAATTGTAATGTTAAAAGATGGCTCCATTTTAAATAGGTACTGGGACGAAAATGAAACACCAAGGCAGGAAAGTTATAAGGAAGATTATGAAACCGCAGAAGCTATTGCAACCGAACAAATGAAAGTGATGCGTTTTAAAGATGAGGCTTCTATGAATGCCTTTAAACAAAATTCAGTAAGTGTATCGTATCATCATCTTCGTGCAGGAGCCGCCAGTGGCTGGGATTTCAGCAGCCGGTGGTTTGCTGATAAAAAAAGTATCAATACCATTGAAGTAACGGATATTATTCCGGTTGATCTGAATTGTCTGTTGTTTCAATTGGAGACCACCCTGGTAAAAGCTGCGGGATTGAATAAAAATACTTTTGACTTTAATATCTATTCTACCTTTGCAGCCAACAGGCAAAAAGCCATTGAAAAATATTGTTATAACCCCGTAGTTGGTTTTTACACCGATTATAATTTTGTCAGTAGCAAAAAATCAACATTTATTTCTCCTGCCGGTATGTTTCCATTTAGTTTATTAAAGATGGGAACAAAGGATTTAATTAAAAAGGGAACTCAGTCAGCCATTGCAGTGAAAAAATATTTACTCAAACCGGGCGGAATCGTTACTTCAGTAAATGAAACCAGGCAGCAATGGGATGCACCCAATGGCTGGGCACCTTTGCAATGGATGACCATTGCAGGATTTGAAAAATGCGGACAAAAAGTATTGGCAAAAGATATTGCAACCCGTTGGATAAAACTGAACAATGATGTGTATCAACGTACTGGAAAACTAATGGAAAAGTACAATGTGGTTGATACCAGACTGGAAGCAGGTGGGGGCGAATATCCAGGCCAGGACGGGTTTGGCTGGACCAATGGAGTTTTGCTGGCGCTGATTAAAAAATATGATGCAGCAAAAAGTTACCTGGGCTCCAAAATTAAAAACTGATATGGTTCTATGGTTAAATGCTCATGATCGTAGCCAACCTGAAGAATTTTTTCACTCCAATGATCAATCAAAGCAACTGGCTTCATAATGTTTTGTTTAAAAGTATGCCAGCTGATATCTGTTACCTGGTTGCTGAAATTAAAAATGCAATAAACACGCTCATCATCCCAGGCTCTTAAAAAACCGGCAACTTGATTGTTGTTTGTATTTATCCAGGTCAGGTTTTTCTTATCGGCCAGTACCTGAATTGAACAACGTATGGCAATCAGTTTTTTAGTTGCTGTAAATATTTTATTTTCAACAGTACCTTTTACGGAGGCCTTTTTATTTTTCTCCCAGTTTATCAATGGCCGGTGCATCCATCGGTTATCATAATCTTTTGATTGATCATTCAAATAACTGAAATCGTTGGTATAGCCCTGCTCATCACCATAAAACATCATGGGAATACCCCCAATAAAAAAACTTTGGGCCTGCATTAACATTATTTTACTAACTGCTGTTTCCAAAGCATGGCTGTCTTTATTTTCCAGAGCTTTTTCCAGTCCGCATAGGGAGGCCAGTGAACCGCTTATTCTTGCATCTCCGTTTTTATCATTTACAGAAAATAAAGCACCTGTTGCAGTTGAGCCCGGATATTTTCCAGAATAATAATCTTTTACAAATTTTCTGTGTTCATAAGGATCGTACCCTGCTGAAATGATCATCTGGTCATCATAACCAAGCCCGATATCGTCATGGCAGCGGGTATAATTTATCCAGGAAGTTCCAAAAGGTTTCTTTAGCAAACTTTCCTGCGCTGCCAGCATAATCCGGGTATCGCCGGTTGCCAAAGCATCCCATTGCAATGCCATCTGCGTGGCATTGTATGCCAGGTCACATTCTCTGGCTTCATATGCTCCCGAGCCAAAATATTTCATTATTTCGGCAGGAGCGACAATTGCTTCGGCCAGTAAAGCCATGCCAGGTGTTGCTAACCGTACGCATTCTTTTATTAGTTGAAGAATTACATGCACTTCATTTAAATTCTGACTGCTGGTACCATCCTGTTTCCAGATAAATGCCGGGGCATCAATACGCAGCACATCTACCCCCAGGTTGGCATAAAAAAAGATATTATCAAGTATTTCATTAAATACTGCCGGGTTGCGGTAATTTAAATCCCATTGGTAATTATGAAACACAGTCATTACCCATTTATTCAGCTCAGGTACATAAGCAAAATTGCCGGGCGAACTTTCAGGAAAAATTTCGGGCATCGTTTTTTCCAGTATATCAGGCATGTCCCTGTCATCAAAAAAATAAAAATAATCCTGGTATTTTTTTTCGCCAGCTTTGGCTTTTAATGCCCATTCATGTTGTTGTGATGTGTGATTCAGCACAATGTCCAGCATAAGGTAAATATCTTCCTGTTGCATTTTATGCTGCAAGGCTTCCAGGTCTTCCAGCTTTCCAAAACGGCTATCAATTTTTCTGAAATTGGATACTGCATAACCGCCATCACTTTCATGCTCGGGGCTTTCAAACAAAGGCATCAGGTGTAAAAAATTAATACCCAGTTTTTTAAAATAGCCCAGTTTGGATTTAAGTTTTGGCAAACTTCCGCAAAACCTGTCAACATATAAACTCATGCCACAAAGCGTGTTACTTAAAAACCATTTATCGGGTTGGCTTAATTTTTTGCTGTCTCTTGCAAGTAAATTTTCGCTTCTGTTGTTAAATGCGGTTTCAATTATTTGAAGTAGATGAATACTACCGGTTTTATAATCCGGATGCGATTTGTACAACTGTTCATACAATTTTAAAATTACCGCAACAGCATCGGGCTGTGTTAGCAGCATTTTATTTTCAGATGGGATACTTATTTTTTCTTCACTATTTAATTGCATGCTTGTACTAATTAAAAATATCTTTATTCAGGTGTTTAAATGCCTCCATAGCGCCCAGGTATTCACAGGTTCTGGCGCCGGCTTTATTGGCATTATTAATTATTTTATGCCAGGTTGCAACAGGTAAATTTTCAATTTCTGCTTTTGTATAATTACTTAGTTGATAAAGTACAGCACCTACAAATGCATCGCCTGCACCGGTTGTGTCAACCGCCTTTACCGGTATACTGGGTATGATAGTGGTTATACCGTTCAATCCCAACAGTGTTCCTTCTTTTCCCAATGTAATGGCAAAAACTGCTTTTGTTTTTTGAATAAAATCTTCTGCTGCATCCGCAACCGTATTTCGGCCGGTAAGCAGCATGGCTTCTTCGTCACTTACTTTAAAAAAATTACATGCCGATAAAAAATTCCAGGACTGATCAATAAAAGAAGGATGCTTATCCTGGTAAAGCAGGTGGCGGTAATTGGGGTCGAAACTGATATACAGATTCTGCTGCATTGCTTTTTGCAACAGGCTTTGATAAGCTATCTGCAGGCTGCCGGGTAAAAAAGCGGTAGCCGATCCAAAATGTGCAATTGAAAAATCGGCCAGGTCTATTACATCCACTTCATCCCTGTTTAATTCACCATCGGCGCCCCGGTTAAAATAAAAATCACGCTCACCGTTTTTTAATAAAGACACAAAGGCAAATGTGGTAAAATGGTTTTTATCTTCCACTACATATTTGGTTGATACGCCAAAATTCTGCATGATCTCAATCAGGTGCTGGCCAAAAGGATCGGCACCAACTTTTGCAGCAAGCGAGGCATTGCCGCCCAGTGCAGCAATAGCAGCAGCCACATTAGTAGGCGCACCACCTGGTTTTTTTAAAAAATTTTCTCCATCGGATAAGGGACTATCCTTATCTGTGCAGATCATATCAATCAAGGCTTCGCCAATACATAATATTTTATTCATGGGGTATAAAATTAATGCCCGCCTCCGGCAGAATAAGCAATGTTGACCGGGGTCTTATCTGTTTTAATAAATAAAGTACACATGGCTGCAACCAATAAAAGCACACCTGCAAATAATATGGCATTGCCCGGGTTGTTGCCTAAAAAATGTTTCAAAATAAAGCCAAATGTTATGGTTTGAATGAACATGGGAATAACGATCATCATATTGATGACACCCATATATACACCATATCTTTCTTTTGGAATTTCTTTTATAACCATCAGATAGGGTATGCCCATCATACTGGCCCACCCAATTCCAAAACCCGAAATAGCGAAGAATAAAAGAGTTTTATCGGCAATAAAGGGAAAAGCAATAAAACCTATGCCCGCTAAAGTTACACAGGCAAAATGTACCCATTTAGCACCGTATTTTTTTGCAAAACCAACCAGGGCAAAGGCAGCTAAAAAAGTGATGATATTATACCAGCCATTTACCAGACCGGCAAGTCCTACCGCTTTTTCGTATAAATCTTTATTGTTGGGTGTAGCATTATAAACCGAAAGCGCAATACTTTTTGAACTGTTTTGCCAGTAACAAAACAGCGCATACCATTGAAATAAATATACCAGTGCAAGTTGCCACATGATTTTAGGCATGGTTGTAATGGCATCTATAATTTCAATGTTTTGTGCAAAAAGTGATTTTGTAAAATGATTTTTATCTAAAGAGGATATTACCTTTCTGATGGTTCCCTTTACAAAAATTTCAGGGATGATTAATATTAAAATGGCTGCATAGGAAATGATTGTTGTGATGATGGAAAGAAAAAACTGGATAACTGGATGTGGCATTCCTTGATTTTTCTTTTTTATTACATCCAGCTCTTCGGGGGTAGGTGGAATTTCAGGAGTTGTTTTCATGCTCCACAATATGGAGACAATAGAGCAAACCGCACCTATCATAAAAGAAGCAAAAACCCAGTTTGGAATTTTTCCGGTATATCCTACAATGATCATTGGAAAAACAAACAATGAAACATTTGCCAATGTTTGCCCAAAACCTGTAAAAAAGCTTTGTGCCTGAAACCCGGTCGGTTGCTGGCTTGCATCCAGTTTGTCGGCTACAAAAGCCCGGTAAGGTTCCATGGCTGTATTGTTACCTGCATCCAATATCCACAATAAACCTGCAGCCATCCATAAACTGGAACTAAAAGGGAAAAGAAAAAGCGCAATGCTGCAAAAAATGGCACCAATTAAAAAATAAGGCTTTCTTCTACCCAATTTAGGGTGCCAGGTTTTATCACTTAATGCTCCAATAATTGGTTGTATTAACAATCCTGTTAATGGTCCGGCAAGATTTAGCCAGGGAATTTCATCGGGTTTGGCACCCAGGAAATCATAAATTGGATTTACCGCACTTTGCTGTAATCCAAAACTGTATTGAATGCCAAAAAAGCCAACATTCATATTTATGATCTGCCAGAAACTTAACCGGGGTTTAGGAATTTGCATGAGCAATCGTTTGAATTCAAATGTAACTTTTTACAAACACTATTGAAAGTCATGCTGTTAGGGATTTTTAGATAATATTATTTGCAAACGGTTGATGTGGGGAAAAATCTAACAATCTTTTATACTATGACTAAAGCTGGTAACTCCATTGCTATTCAATAACGGATAAAACCCCAAAAAA
>JANMWP010000538.1:0-4187 GCA_031394065.1 Chitinophagaceae bacterium | reverse complement strand
CTGCACTAAACTTACTTTGCCCGAAGGATAGAGAATAACCACCTCCACGCCTTCCACATTATAAAAACCATTTGCAACGGCGCCGCCTGTATCGCCGGAGGTTGCAACAAGCACTACCACTTTTTCTTTGCTTGCCCTGAGCGAAGTCGAATGGGTTGCAAAATAGCCCAGGCAGCGGCTCATAAACCGTGCGCCGATATCTTTAAAAGCCAACGTGAGGCCGTGAAATAATTCCAGTGAAAAAATATCATCTGTAATTTTTACAAACGGAATTTCAAAATTTACTGTTTCGCATACAATCTTTTTCAACACTTCTTTTGGGATAGCAGCACCGATATATGGTGATATAATTTCAAAAGCAATTTCTTCATTTGAATATTGTTCGATATTATCAATCAACCCCTTACTTACCTGCGGAATGGTTTCCGGAAAATACAAACCTTTATCTGGTGCTTGTCCCAGTATAGTAGCTGCTGCAAAATCTACAACAGGCGATTGTTTATTTAAACTGTAAAATTTCATCGGTTATTCTTTTATTCGCTGCTGATAATTTTTACGCCTTCGGGATTAATGGTAGTTATGTATGTTTTAAAATCGATCTTCAATGCCGTATATATATCCTGCATACATTTTTCAACGGCATTTGCTGTAACCGAACTTTCGCAAAGCATAAACATGCTTGGGCCGCTGCCCGAAATGCCTCCACCCAATGCGCCAGCCTGTAAACTTTTATTAATCACATCCTGATAACCGGGTATTAACGCACTGCGAAAAGGTGCTGCAACTGCATCTGCAAGCGAACGGCCTATCAAGGCTTTATCATCTTTAAAAATTCCGGCTACTAAACCAGCCACATTGGCCCATTGTGTAACTCCGGCTTTCAATGTAATTTCTTTGGGAAGAATTTTACGGGCATCGGCAGTTTTTATTTCTATCTGTGGATGTATCACCACTACAAACAATCCGGAAGGTACTGGTAAGGAAATAATATCAAACGGATCGGTTGGCCTGGCAATCGTAATTCCACCAAAAATAGCCGGAGCAATATTATCGGCATGCCTGCCACCAGATGCAACCATTTCGCCAGCCAAAGCAAATTCAAGCAACTCGTTTTTTGAAAATGGATTATTTAATAAAGCATTGGCTGCAACAACAGCACCGGCGCAACTTGCCGAGCTGGAGCCCAGGCCGCTGCCCGGTTTTATATTTTTGTGTACCGTTACATTAAATCCTGTTGCTTTGCCATATGCATTCATTAATGACTGTAAACAGATTCCAATTAAATTTTTTTCAGGGTCTTCCGATAAACCAAATTCATCTGTATGTTTAATGCTAATTCCAGGCAGATCGGAGAGTTCCATTGCTATTTTATCATAGGGCTCATTTATTGCCATACCAATAACATCAAAACCACAAACCAGGTTTCCAATTCCGGCTGATGAATGCACAATAACTTTTTTCATATCTTATTTTTAAATGCCCGCTGCTCTTATAATATCTGCAAATACACCCGATGCAGTTACCGCTGCACCGGCACCAGCACCTTTAACCACCAATGGCTGCTCGGGATAACGATCGGTATAAAACAACACCACATTATCCTTGCCATACAAATGATAAAAATCGCTTTGCTCATCTACCTGTTGCAAACCTACGGCTGCTTTACCTTTATCGTAGCTGGCTACAAATTTTAATTTTTTACCGGCAGCTTTTGCTGCATCCAGTATCTTTTTAAAATGTGCTTCTTCTTTTTCCATAGCTGCATAAAAATCTTCTACAGAGCCGGTCATGCAGCTTTCAGGCATAAAAGAATTATTGCGGATGTCTTCCATTTCCATTTGCTCACCGGATTCTCTGGCAAGTATCATAATTTTACGCATTACATCCTTTCCACTCAGATCAAGTCTTGGATCAGGTTCGGTGTATCCTTCATCCTGTGCCTGTTTTACAACCGATGCAAAACTTGTGGTACCATCATAATTATTAAAAACAAAATTTAAAGTGCCACTGAGTACAGCTTCCATCCGGTTTATCTTATCACCACTGTGTAAAAGATCTTTTAATGTGCCAATGATTGGTAAGCCAGCGCCAACATTGGTTTCAAACAAAAACATACTGTTGAATTCGCTAGCGAGGTCTTTCAGTTTTTTATAATAGATATATGGCAAAGATGCCGCTACTTTATTACAGGCAACTACCGAAATACTTTTTTGTAACAGGTCTCCGTAAATAGTTGCCAATTCATCATTGGCTGTAACATCGGCAAAAACTGAGTTACGTAAATTTTTATTTTGAATGGTTGATACAAATGAGGCTAAATTCATCGTTTCTCCTTTTTGAATTTCCGATTGCCAGTTTGAAATATCAACTCCCTCTTCATTAAAATACATTTTTTTGCTGTTGGCAATACCAACCACTCTTATCTGAATCCGGAGTTTATCCAGTAAAAATTGTTTTTGCTGCTGTAATTGATCCAGGAATTTTTGTCCCACATTGCCCAAGCCGGCAATAAATAAATTCACCTGCTTGTACGTTGTTTCAAAAAACTCTTCATGTAAAACGTTGATGGCCTTTTTAACATCGGCTGTGCTGATAACTGCAGATATATTTCTTTCTGAAGAACCTTGCGCAATAGCACGGATGCTCACACCGTTTCTTCCCAAGGCCGAAAACATTTTACCACTGATGCCCGAATGGTTCTTCATATTATCGCCCACAATGGCAACAATGGATAATTCTTTTTCAACAATAATGGGATCAACTTTATTAGTTTCAATCTCATACGCAAAAGCAGCATCAATCACTTCCTTGGCCTTTGCGCTGGCATGTTCATCTACACCTACACATATTGAATGCTCCGAAGAGCCTTGTGTAATAAGGATTACATTGATAAATGCATTTGCCAACGCTTCAAATAATCTTTTAGAAAAACCCGGAATACCCACCATGCCGCTACCTTCTAAACTCAACAACACCATATTGTTGATGCTGGATATACCCTGAATGCTGGTGCCGGTTGCAGTTGCTTCATTCTTTATAACAGTTCCCAATTCTTCCGGTGCAAATGTATTTTTTATCCATACCGGAATTCCCTTTTTCATCACCGGCTGTATGGTTGGTGGGTAAATAACCTTAGCACCAAAATGCGAAAGCTCCATTGCTTCCTGGTAAGATATCTGCGGAATATGCTTGATGTTATTCACCAGTCTTGGGTCGGCAGTCATCATACCCGAAACATCGGTCCATATTTCCAAAACAGATGCATCCAAAGCAGCCGCAAGAATTGCTGCAGTATAATCAGATCCGCCTCTGCCTAAAGTTGTAGTAATATTATTTTTATCTGCAGCAATAAATCCGGGCATAATAAATAATGAAGCAGCCGACGCATCAAAGAAAGCAGCTGCTTTTTTATTAGTAGCAGCAAAATCAACTGTGGCAATTCCGTAATTACTGTCGGTAACAATTATTTCCCTGGCATCTTTCCATTTAGTTGGCAAACCAACAACATTTAATTTTGCTGCAATAATTTGAGAAGAAAGTAATTCGCCATAACTAACAATCCTGTCTTTGGTACGTGCCGATAATTCTCTCAATAAAAAAATACCATTGCATATATCTTCAGCTTCGTTACATATTTTTTTCACCACGCTTAACACTGCACTTTGTTGGTGCACAGGTATCAATGCTTTTACAGCATCCAGATGTTTATCTTCAATCTCTTTTAAAATTGTTTTATAAAATTCGTCATTTGCTTCGGCCAAAGCTGCCGTTTTAAGCAACAGATCGGTTATGCCACCCAAAGCAGAAACAACCACCACTTTTTTTGTATCAGTCTTTTTATTTTTAATGATTTCTACAACCTTATTTATGTTTTCAGCATTTGCTACTGAACTGCCCCCAAATTTTAAAACCTGCATATAATGTATGATTATGGATTAATGTAAAACTTAATTTCCGTTTAACGGATAAGTTTGCCCAAAGTTTAATATGAAATTGTACAACCCTAACGGGTTGTTGTGGTAGTTGTTGTAATGATAATACAAGTAGTTTCAGCCTTAGCCGAACCTGTAGAAATGATATGAATTGAAGCCTTTATCATTGAATAATTTCGAAGATAAGCAATTATTATTAATCAAAAAACAAATAAAATAACCACTTAACTGATTGAATTTTAAGTAAATACCTGT
>JANMWP010000477.1:0-2942 GCA_031394065.1 Chitinophagaceae bacterium | reverse complement strand
AACCCTGTATTCATTGGCGAAGATCATCAGATTGATACCTACTTTAATGTACCAGCCGGGCGCTTAAAATTACGGGAAGGCAATATTGAAAATGCATTGATACATTATGAACGTGAAGACACAGCCGGCGCAAAATCAAGTCATGTTTTATTATACCAGCACCAGCCCGATAAAACACTCAAAGATATTCTCATTAAAACCCTGGGCATAAAAGCTGTGGTTGATAAAAGGCGAAAGATATATTTCATCAACAATGTAAAATTTCATTTTGATACTGTTGATGGCCTTGGAACTTTTGTGGAAGTGGAAGCTATTGATAAAGATGGAAACATCGGCAAAGAAAAATTACAGGCCCAATGCGATGAATATGCGGCTTTGTTTAATATTGGTGCAGCAGATTTTTGTGCGTTTTCTTACAGCGACATGGTCTTGCTAAACCCTTAATAGTTATTTAACCACAAAGAACACTAAGGGAGGGACAAAGAGCACGAAAGTTTTTCTTTGTGTTCTTCGTGAAAAACTTTGTGGCCTTTGTGGTAAAACCTCCCCAGCTTCTTTTGTACCTTTGCCCCATGGCAAAAGACTTAACAATTATACAAGGCAGTAAAGCCGAGATTTATCAATCGCTTATTCCGCAAATAAAAGCGTTGCTTGATGGTGAACCGGATTTGGTTGCAAACCTGGCGAATATAAGTGCGGCGCTTAAAGAACAGTTCGGATGGCTATGGGTTGGGTTTTATTTAGTGAAACCCGATTCGAAATCCTTCGGCTCCGCTCAGGATGAAGAAACTGAATTGGTTCTTGGGCCTTTCCAGGGACCGGTTGCCTGCACAAGAATAAAAAAAGGAAGGGGTGTTTGCGGCGCAGCCTGGCATAATGCAGCAACCTTAATTGTTGCTGATGTAGAAAAATTTTCCGGTCATATTGCCTGCAGCAGTTTATCAAAATCAGAAATAGTGGTGCCTGTTATCAGAAACGGAAAAGTGATGGGTGTGCTGGATGTGGACAGCAATGAACTGGATGACTTTGATGAAACCGATAAAAAGTATCTTGAGCAAATAATTGAAGTTCTGAATTTTTAAAAAAATTTTATGGAGAATATTTCGGGAAAAACTATTTTAATAACAGGTGCATCTAAAGGAATTGGTAAAGCCATTGCATTATCACTTGCCGGTTTCAATACAAATCTTGGTTTAGTGGCCCGCAGCCAAAAAGAACTGGAAGACCTGCAGGTAGAAATTATAAAACTGGGCAGTAAAGCCGAAATATTTATTGGCAGTGTTGCTGATGAAATATTTGTAAATGCTGCAATACAATTTATGTTACAAAAATTCAGAAAAATTGATGTAATGATTAATAATGCCGGTTATGGTGTTTTTAATAATGCAGAAGATATTGCATCAACCGACTGGGATGAATTATTTGCCACAAACACCAAGGGAACATTTCTTTTTTGCAAGGCTGTAATACCAGGCATGAAAGAAAGAAAAGATGGACATATTATAAACATAGCCAGTGATGTTGCAAAGCGGAGTTTTGCCGGAGGCTCGTTGTATTGTGCCAGCAAATATGCACAAGAGGGTTTTAGTGCTGCAATCAGAAAAGAATTACGTCCCTTTGAAATAAAAGTTAGTGTTGTGTATAGCGGTTTGGTAGATTCTTATTTTCACACCGATTCGCAGGGCAGCGCCAACCACGACGACTGGTTAAAAAACGAAGACATGGCCAATGCTATACAGTACATCATTGCACAACCAAAGCATGTGGTTATTGATGAGTTGATGATTCACCCGTTAAGCCAGGATTATTAAAATACTACCTCTTAAAAAGGGGCTTTGATTATTATTTTAAAAATAATTTCAACGCACTCATAAAATCAAAATAGCTAAAATTTAGAACAGCGCTTTAGTTTGCTTGCTCCAGGTTCCCCCTTCAGGGGGCGGAGGGGGTTGCTGGGGGATTATCTTTCCATCCCCACAAATACCTGCAGGCATAGGTTCTGTACGGGCTCCATTTTTTTGAAACGGAAAGCATTTTTTCTTTCATCACTTTTTTATCAGCAGCATCAATCTTATATAGTTTACAAATGGCTTGCTGAATACCCAGGTCATCTAAAGCAAAAACATCTTCCCTGCCAAGGGTAAACATCAGTACCATTTCCACCGTCCACTGGCCAACACCTTTTATTTGTGTAAGATATTTTATCACTTCTTCATTGCTCATCTTATGCAACCCGGCATCGGTTATCTTTTCTTCAATAAAAAAATTACAGACGTTAATAACATAATTTGCTTTGGCATTACTTAAGCCAATGCCTCTTAAAGTTTCAAAAGGTGTTGCTGCAATT
This sequence comes from Chitinophagaceae bacterium, assembly GCA_031394065.1. Classification (GTDB taxonomy): domain Bacteria; phylum Bacteroidota; class Bacteroidia; order Chitinophagales; family Chitinophagaceae; genus Ferruginibacter. Next base: position 595 of record JANMWP010000477.1, on the reverse strand, counting down.
TGTGCAGCAGTAGGGTTCTTGGTATTGTACAGGTTTAAAAATCTTTTATGAAAAACATCTGCCACTTTGGTACTTAACTGCTGACTCATAATAGAAGTACACAAATGCAGGTACACATTTTTTCTTTTCGCCAACACAAAAGGCTCCTGCAGCTCAAGTATTTTTTTGAACTTTTTGTCTTTGGTAAGATGTATGATATGCTCCATAATTTTTTGCCACGAATTACACTAATTTCCACTAATGAATACATATACATTCGTGTAATTCGTGGCTAACATTTTTTAGTTAGACCAGCTCATTTCCCCACCTTTCTCGTCTTTTAAATTAATGCCAATTGCCGCAAGCTGGTTTCTTATTTTATCGCTGGTTGCAAAATCTTTTTTTGTTTTCGATTCTTTTCTTATCTCTATCAACAGGTCCATTACACCGGCAAGCACTTCATTATTGGCACTGCTGTTCTTCAACCCAAAAACATCTTCTAAATAAGCTTTAAACTTTTGCTGCAGTAATTCTAAAGTTGTCGCAGCAATGGCATCTCCTTTTACCAGCCCATCTTTTATAGAGTTTATTACCGGCACCAGCTCAAACATATTAC
>JANMWP010000693.1:0-3049 GCA_031394065.1 Chitinophagaceae bacterium | reverse complement strand
GTGGCAAACCTCTTTTCACAGCGAAGCTGAGAAAAAAAAATCTTATTGTCATTTGCAAAGAGCTTAAAACATTTTTATGAGTGCCTCAGCCTGACAACTTTTCAAACTGAAGCATCAACCAACAACCATTCACTTAAAAATTACGTTTATAATATACTGGTAAATACTATTGCTGAAATTAAACAAACCGAACATGCGTCAAAAAAGCATTTAATATTGTCAACTGTTTAGTTGAGAGATGCCAAAAAATTGTTTTAACTTTAGTTACCCCCGGTCAACGTTTACCAAGTGTTCAAATAATTATGCTATTAAAACGCTACATATTTCTGCTGTTGATCGCCTGCTCATGTTTATGTGCATTGCCTGTTTCTGTATTTGCACAGTGCCCCCCCAATATTGATTTTGAAACCGGCGATTTTAGTAACTGGACCTGTTATACAGGCAACGTAGCTTCTGTTAATGATGTAAATGTTATTACTTTTAATTATGCCGGAGGCCCTACTGCCGAACGGCAAACCATGTACTCGGCATTATCTGGTGGCGGCGTAGATCCCTATGGAGGATTTCCGGTAAACTGCCCCAACGGCAGTGGCCACTCCATCAGGCTGGGCAATAATTCAGCAGGGCGTGAGGCAGAAGGAGTCTCTTACGATTTTACCATACCTGCCGGTGCAAATACCTACAACCTTATTTATAATTATGCTGTGGTTTTTCAGGATCCGGGACACCGGGAATCGGAACAACCACGGCTTGATCTGTTGGTACAAAATTTAAGCGATGGTTATGCAATTAACTGTTCGTCTTTTTCATTTTTTGCCAATGGCTCACCATTACCGGGTTTTCAATTATCGCCAAACCCCGGGGGCAATACACCTGTTTGGTATAAACAATGGACTGCCGTTTCCATCAACCTGGATAACCTGGCAGGAAAAAACATCCGGTTATTTTTTAAAACAGCCGACTGCACTTTCCGGGTTCATTTTGGCTATGCCTATATTGATGTAAATTCAGAATGCAGTGACCATTTTGAAGGTGCTGATTTTTGCCCCGATGATAACCAGGTTTTTGTAAATGCTCCATACGGATATCAAACCTATACCTGGTATAACAGCAATTTTACACAGGTGCTGGGCAATTCGCAAACACTTACTTTAACACCACCACCCAGTGCCGGTACACTGGTTGCTGTAGTTGTGGTACCCTTCAGCGGCTATGGTTGCCTGGATACCCTATACACCTACCTGTATGATACCCTCAATTACAAGGCCAATGCAGGAGCCGATAAAAACTCCTGTAATAACAGCGTTGTGCAAATAGGTGTGCCACCAAAGCCTGGCTGGTTTTACCTCTGGAGCCCCATTACGAATTTTAACAATCCGCTACTGGCAAACCCGCTAGCTACGCCCGATGTTACTACACAGTATGTTTTAACCATACGGCACAATGGTGGCGGCTGTGTAAGTACAGATACCGTTACTGTAAATGCAGCAAAATTGTACGATAGCCTGCAGGTAATTGGTAAACCTAACTGGTGCATTGGCAGTGGCGACAGTACTGTTTTACAGGTACTGCCCTGCGACAGTGTGCAATGGCTTAAAAATGGCATTGCCATACCCGGTGCCAATCAGTTGCGGTATAAAGTAACGCAAACCGGTAATTACCAGGCGATGGTTTTTAGTTTTTTAGGTTGCAGTTTATTAACCAGGTTTATCAATATTAATATATCATCAATACCCGTACCCGGTTTTACGGTAGATAAGCCGGTGCAATGTATGGTAAACAACAAATTTGTTTTTACCAATACCAGTACCAATGCAATTGGGGCCATGCAATATAAGTGGGTAACGGGCGATGGTTTTACAGCCAATTCAAGAGACCTTACTTACAGTTTTAAAAAACCGGGTACTTACGAAGTGATAATGATTGTTAGCAGCAATACAGCCTGTGCCGACAGTATCAGTAAAACCATCACTGTAAATGCAAATGTATTTGCCGAATTTGCCGTTAATGCAGCCTGCATTAATGAGCCGGTACTGGCAGTAAATAAAACCGTTGAACCCGGCACATCAACTGTAAATTATTTATGGAATTTTGGCAACGGCCAAACATCTACGTTACGTAACCCGCCGGTGCAGGTTTACCCGCTTGCAGGCGATTATGTAATGAGTTTAACGGTAAGTACTGCCCAATGCCCGTTTCCATTAAGTATTCAAAAAAGATTTGTAAAAATTGAGAAGCCCGCAAAAGGAATTAATAATGCCGAAGCTTATGCAGTTGCCAATTTACCGCAAACGCTGCAGGCCAGGCCCATTGGTACCAGTGTATTGTGGACACCTGCAACCAGCCTCAGCAATGCAACCAGCTATGCACCTGTGTTTACCGGTAATACCCAAACAACTTATCTGGTTGAATTAAAAACCAGTGCAGGATGTATTACCATAGATACGCAGGTTGTAAAAATTAATAAGAACATTGTAATTTATGTGCCCAATGCATTTACACCCAATAAAGATGGATTGAACGATCTTTTAAAACCCTTTATGATTGGTATAAAAGAACTGGTATATTTTAAAATATTTAACCGCTGGGGAGAACTGGTTTATGAAACCAGCAGCATCACCCAGGGTTGGGATGGCCGTTATAAAGGCATACCCGTACAATCGCATACACTGGTTTGGATGCTGCAGGGCATTGGCGCCGATAATAAAGTTTATAATGCCAAAGGAACAACTGTTTTAATACGGTAACCGTTGGTGGTTTGTAGTTTGTGGTTTGTGGTTTTTAATTCATGTCGCTTAACACATTCGGTAAAATGCAAAACAATACTTGCATTTTATTTTTTAAAAGATGCTGCCTTACTCATTATGCCCAACCACAAACTACAAACCACCAACCACAGACTCCCTTCCCGCTACTTCATCATCAACAAGCCCTTCAACATGGTATCGCAGTTTGTAAGTACGCACAATGTGCAGTTACTGGGCGGTATGGATTTTAATTTTCCGCCGGGCACCCATGCCGTTGGCAGGCTGGATAACCATTCAGAAGG
>JANMWP010000692.1:0-4398 GCA_031394065.1 Chitinophagaceae bacterium | reverse complement strand
GTTTTTGGTATTGTAAAAGCACTTACCAATTATTACACTGGTGCATTGGCCAATAAATTCGGCAGAAAAAAATTACTGATTGCAGGCTGGATAATTGGTATTCCTGTTCCATTTATTTTGATGTTTGCTCCATCCTGGAGTTGGATAATTGCAGCCAATATTTTATTAGGCATCAACCAGGGATTAACGTGGAGCAGCACCATAGTAATGAAGATTGACCTTGTGGGTGAAAAGCAGCGTGGCTTTGCCATGGGGCTGAATGAATTTGCCGGATACATTGCTGTTGCGCTTGTTGCTTTTTTAACCGGATGGATAGCCAATGAATATGGCATCAGGCCTTACCCGTTTTATATTGGCATCGGCTTGGTTTTTTTTGGATTGGTGAGCAGTATCTTTTTTATAAAGGATACCAAATATCATGTAGCAAAAGAAACGATCAGCAATACGATTCCGAAATTGAAGAATATATTTTGGGATACCACCTGGAAAAATAAAAACCTGGGTTCGGTAACGCAGGCAGGCTTAATTAATAACCTCAATGATGGCATGGCCTGGGGTATTTTTCCCATCTTACTTGCAACTAAGGGTTTTACCATTGGAGAAATAGGAATTGTTACGGCCATATATCCTGCTGTTTGGGGCATCGGTCAATTGATTACCGGAAAAATGGCTGACAAGTTTTGTAAAAAAGATATGCTTTACGTTGGCATGTTTTTACAAGCCATTGCCCTCATCATTTTGGTTTGGGCTAATTCGATGTTGCACTTTATTATTCTTTCTTCCATTTTGGGATGGGGTACTGCCATGGTTTATCCAACATTCCTGGCAACAGTAGCAGAAAATACAAATCCGCAGGACAGGGCTAAAAGTATTGGTATTTTCCGCCTGTGGCGGGATTTGGGTTATGCTATTGGTGCCATACTCACCGGAATTATTGCAGACCTGTTAAGCATCAATGCTGCAATTCTTTTCATTGGTTTGCTTACCATGGTATCTGCACTTATTATCCGGTTCAGAATGAGATGCAAAACTGATGATTCGTTGAAAATATGGGATTGGATAATCAATAAACACAAACAACATGCTTGAACAGAAAATGGAAGATTGCTTTGCAATAGAAGAACTTCAACAGTTGCTGAAACAATCGCCTGACCAACTTATCATTATTGATGTAAGAACTTCCGAAGAATTCGCAGAGGAACATATTCCCGGAGCAATCAATTTTCCTTTAGGCGAATTAGACAGCCGTTCAATAAAATTATCAAAGCAGGCAATGATAATTACAGTCTGCGGCAAAGGTGGCGGCAGGTCGGCACAGGCAGCAGAACGCTTACAGCAAATTGGGTTTACTAATGCAGCGTTTCTTTGCGGGGGAACATTTGGATGGTATGATGCATATAAATAGATAAATCTACACTGTAAGGGACTTTTGCAACGGTATTACTTTTTAATATTTTAATTCTTATCATAAATTAAAATATAAGCCGTTATTTTTGCAGCGTGAAAATAATCATGCTCATATTCAGTATTTATCTGTTGGTTTTGCCAGGCATAGCCTGTGCAGAGACTGATGATAGCTGTGTTGATGAATTACAAAGTTCTGTTACGCAAACTGAAAATCACTCCGGCCATGAAAAGAAAACAGAAGACTGCGGCAATTTTTGTACCTGCTCCTGCTGTGTGCATATTGTATCGGTAAATTTTCAATCACCTGTAATTATAATTGATAAGCCTTTAATTAAAAGTAAACAGCTATCTGTTTACAATAACATTTCACTCCATTCCAATTACTTTGGAAATATTTGGCAGCCGCCTAAGATGGCGTAGTTAACTAAACAGCTAACTAATCATCTTACTTTAAAATAATTTTAATGCAAAAAATAATAACGTTGCTTTTGGCAACTTTACTGGTATATAGTGCAGGTGCACAAAACAGTTTTACAGTAATTATAAAAGACAGCAAAACGCTGCAGCCTTTAAGCGGGGCCAGTGTTATTTTAAATAGTGCTGCCATTGGCAGCAAAACCGACAGCACTGCAATTGTTGAATTAAATAATATACCAAATGGAAAGCAAAGCATTTCTTTCAGTTTTACCGGTTACGAAACGATAACCAAAGAATTTGTTTTTCCATTGGCAGATAAAAATACTATCATCATTTTTTTGGTTGCTGCTGATGAAGATATGGATGAAGTAATTGTGCAAAGTACCCGTACAAGCCGCACCATTGCCAACACAGCTACCAGGGTTGAAACCATTGATGGCGAAGAACTGGACGAAAAAAATAATATGCGGCCTGCCAATGTATCCATGCTGCTGCATGAAAGCACTGGCTTGCAGGTGCAGCAAACATCGGCAACCAGTGGCAATGCCAGCATACGGGTGCAGGGGCTTGATGGAAAATACACTCAGCTTTTAAAAGATGGCTACCCCAATTTTGGAAATTTTGCCAGCGGTTTGAGCATACTGGAAATTCCGCCTTTGGATTTGAAACAGGTGGAAGTGATAAAAGGCCCGGCTTCTACTTTGTACGGTGGAGGTGCTATTGCAGGCGTGGTAAATTTTATTACCAAAATACCGAAAGAAAAGCTGGAAGCTGATTTTATGTTTAACCAATCGCATATTGGGCAAACAAATATTGGCGCATATCTATCACAAAAGAAAGGAAAATTTGGATACAGTTTTTTGGGATTAGGAAATCTTCAGAAAGCTTATGATGTTGATAAGGATGATTTTTCGGAATTACCAAAGAGCAAAAATTTCACCGTCAACCCAAGGTTATTTTTTTATCCTGATGCATCCTGGAGTATAATGCTTGGTCACAGCTATACCTGGGGATCAAACACCGGTGGTGATATGGTGAAGATAAAAGGTAATGGAAATGCCTTGCATACATATTTTGAAGAGAACAGCACCGTAAGAAATACCACTACACTGGAAATTGATAAGAAATTTAAGAGCGGAAATAAATTAAAACTGAAACAAAGTCTTGGCTTATTTGACAGGGTGATTACTTTGCCTGCTTATGCTTTTTCGGGTTTTAATACGAATAGTTTTACCGACTTATCGTACCTGGTAAAAAAGCAAAAGCATACTGTTATTAGCGGCGTAAATATTGTATTTGATAAATTCAAACATCGTAATATGCTTGTATTGCATGCACAAACATTTACTACAGGGGTTTATATACAGGATACCTGGGATTTAACCAACAGGGTGATTGTAGAAAGTGGTTTAAGAGTGGATAATATGCGTTTTAAAAATGCGGGTTATACAAAAAACCAAACTTTTGTTCTGCCAAGGATCTCGGCTTTGTTTAAAATCAGTGATAAGTTAAGCTCCCGAATTGGCGGCGGACTGGGTTATAAAACCCCCACTGTTTTTACCGAAGAAACTGAAAGACTGCAATATCAAAATCTGCAGGCTTTGAATAACGTGGAAGCCGAGAGAAGTGTTGGTGGAACTGCAGATATCAATTTCAAAACAAAAATAACCGGTCATCTTGCTTTCAGCATTAATCAAATGATTTTTTACACAGGCATCAATAAACCACTGGTATTAAGTACTGATGCATTTGGTAATTTCTCCTTTTCCAATGCTTCCAAAGCTATTACCAGCAGTGGTTTTGAAACAAATCTTAAATTTATTTACAAAGAAGATTTGAAATTATTTGTAGGCTATACTTACACCCATGCAATAGCCGGTTACCTGGCTGGCAACCAGTTTTTACGTTTGATTCCAAAAAACAAATTGAATCTTACGCTGATGTATGAGAAGGAAGATAATTTTAAAGTGGGGTTGGAAGGTTATTTAACCGGTAACCAATACCTGAACAACGGAACCAGAACTCCATCTTTTTGGGAGTTTGGTTTTATGGCACAAAAAACATTCAGGAAAGTATCTCTCTTTATTAATTTTGAAAACTTTACTGATCAGCGGCAGAGTAAATACAAAACGGTTGTCAACCCACCTCATAATAATCCATCGTTTGATGATATCTGGAACCATACAGAAGGGTTTGTTATTAATGGAGGCATAAAAATTAAATTATAGTTCTGTAAATAAAAAAAGAATGCTGCAAGGCATTCTTTTTTATTGCTTTTGTTAGACCTTCTTAAACTTCAATCTTAACGTGCAATAAGCGTTCATCAAACATTTCGTGCAGATGTTACTTTATGAAAAAATATGAAAAATATAATCTGAACAAGTAATAAATTCTCTAATCAGCAAAAATAATTTCTGTTAGCTTAAACTCATATCTGATTTCAAATGCCTCCTTTATCCATCTCTTGCTGTCTTCCCGTAAAGGAATTTTTATAATGGTTTTTTTTAAAGGACATTGGGCAAGCACATCTGCCATTTTATTATTACTTACCGGTGTGCCTAAAAAAGTTTCAAG
>JANMWP010000690.1:0-3396 GCA_031394065.1 Chitinophagaceae bacterium | reverse complement strand
TATGCCGAAACGGTTGAAGAAATGATTGAGCGAATGCCAAACGATCTGATGTATATAGAAAATGTTTCGTTGGCGCTCGATTTTAAAATCATGTTACATACTATTCGCATTATCTTGTCAGGAAAAGGGAAGTAGAGTTTGGGAGTTAGGCATTGGGAGTTGGGAGTTGGGAGTAAATCCAGCAGCTTTTAAAATTTAATGTAATGCAGTGTTTTGTTTATTTTTGATAAAACTATTTTGATTTGAAAAGAATCCTGTTTTTTCTTTTTGCCTGTTGCCTGTTACCCGTTGCTTATTGCCAATTACCAGGCTACTGGCAACAACAGGTTAATTACAAAATTGATGTAACCCTGCATGATGCAGATAATACACTGGATGGTTTTGTAAAGATGGATTACTTTAACAATTCGCCCGATACGCTCTACTTTATCTGGATTCATCTTTGGCCCAATGCCTATAAAAATGATAAGACAGCCTTTACCGATCAGGATCTTGAAAACGGAAGCACTGATTTTTATTTCAGCAATGCTGATAAACGGGGTTATATAAACCGGCTTGATTTTAAAGTAAATGGCGAAGTTGCAAAAACACAGGACCATCCGCAACACCAGGAAATCATCAAACTGCTTTTACCAAAACCCCTTGCTCCAAAAGGCAATGCAAAAATTGAAACCCCTTTTCATGTAAAACTGCCTTACAATTTTTCAAGAGGCGGACATGTTGGCCAGGCATATCAAATAACACAATGGTATCCCAAACCGGCAGTGTACGACAGAAAAGGTTGGCACCCTATGCCTTACCTGGACCAGGGAGAATTTTATGCCGAGTTTGGAAACTTTGAAGTGCAGATAACCTTACCAGAAAATTATGTGGTGGCAGCAACCGGTGATTTGCAAAATGAATCTGAAAAACAATGGTTGAAAAACAGAAAGCCTTTTAACCGGGAAGCAAAACCCAAAAAGCAAACACCGCAAAAAAAGAAAGAAGTTGAAGAAAGTGCTGTTCCCTCTTCCGCAAAAACAAAAACACTGCAATACAAACAAAATAATGTACACGACTTTGCCTGGTTTGCCGATAAAACATTTTCTATAAAAACGGATACAATCAAATTGCCATCAGGCAAAATAATTACAGCACGGGCTTTTTATTACAGCGAAAACAAGGAAGTATGGCAGAACAGTATTGCCATGATAAAAAGAGCCATACTTACTAAAAGCCGGTGGCTGGGCGAATATCCCTTTAATGTGGTTAGCGTAGTTGATGGTGGCGGAGGGGGTGGCATGGAATACCCAACCATCACTTTATTAAATGATGGTGGCTCTGAAAAAATGCTGGACTATGTAATTAACCACGAAGTGGGCCACAACTGGTTTGAGGCAATTTTAGGAACCAACGAACGCACACATCCCTGGATGGATGAAGGTATGAACACCTATTATGATAACCGGTATGCAATGCAGCAATATGGCGATACAAAAATTGATTTTATTAAAACAAAATCGGCCTTCATCAATAAAAGAATACCAGATAATATTGAGCAGACTTTATTGCAAACAGTAACAGCCATTAAAAAAGATCAACCCATTGAAACCCCGTCAGAAAAATTCAGCATTTTTAATTACAATATGGTTGCCTATGTTAAAACCGGCAACTGGATGAAACTGCTGGAAGATGAACTAGGCAAAACTGTTTTTGATGACTGCATGCAGGAGTATTACAAACGCTGGCAGTTTAAACATCCCTATCCAGAAGATTTTAAAAAAGTTATGGAGGAAGTAAGCGGTAAAAACCTGGATGCAACTTTTGCTTTGCTCAACAAAAAAGGTGAGCTAAAAAACAAACCGGTAAAAAAAGACATTCGCTTCGCTTCTTTTTTCAGCCTGAAAGAAACCGATAAACACAATTACATTTTTGCTTCGCCGGCCATTGGTTATAATTTTTATGATAAGCTGATGCTGGGTGTGCTGGTGCACAATTATACCTTGCCCCTGAATAAATTTCAATTTGTAATTGCGCCTTTGTATGCAACCAAAAGCAAACAGTTTAACGGCATTGGCAGGTTAAGTTATTCGCTTTACCCAGGCAATAACGGACAAAAACTGGAGTTGGCCCTGGCAGGCGAAACTTTTTCGGACGATAATTTTACCGACTCAACCAATACCACCCATGCTCAACGTTTTTCAAAAATTGTTCCATCACTTAAATATGTTTTTGCCAATAAAAACCCACGCGGCAGCATTACAAAGTTTATTCAGTGGAAAACTTTTTTAATAAATGAACAGGGTTTATTATTTACAAGAGATACGGTAAACCAAGTTGATGTAATTTCTTATCCTACTGAATCACGCTACGTTAACCAGTTGCAGTTTGTACTTGAAAATAACCGGGTTTTATATCCATACAAGGGAGCATTACAGATTGAGCAGGGCGAAGGTTTTGCCAGGCTTTCTTTTACCGGTAATTATTATTTTAATTACGCCAAAAGCGGCGGTATGAATGTGCGGTTATTTGCCGGCAAATTTTTCTACCTGGGCGATAAAACATTTATTAAACAGTTTGAAACCGATCGCTATCAGTTAAACATGACCGGGCCAAAGGGTAACGAAGATTATACTTACAGCAATTATTTTGTTGGCCGCAATGAGTTTGATAAGTTTTCGAGCCAGCAGATTATGATACGTGACGGCGGCTTTAAAGTACGCACCGATTATTTAAGCAATAAAATTGGTAAATCAGATAACTGGCTGGCAGCAGCAAATTTTACATCAACCATTCCCAATGCCATTAACCCATTGGCAGTACTGCCTTTTAAGCTCCCCATCAAATTATTTTTTGATATTGGTACTTATGCCGATGCCTGGAAAAAAAATGCAGCAACCGGCCGGTTTATTTATGATGCAGGCCTGCAGCTTTCTTTGTTCAACAATATTGTAAACATTTATGTTCCTATTCTTTATAGCAAGGAATATAAAGACTACTTTAAATCTACCATTACCGAAAAAAGATTTGTAAAAAATATTGCTTTCAGTATCGATATGCAAAATATCAGCCTTAAAAAACTGATTCCGCAAATTCCGTTTTAATGGTGGAAATTAATTACCTCACATATCAGCAGATCAATAAAACAAAATGGGATGCTTGTATTGACAAAGCTGAAAACGGGCTTGTGTATGCTTATTCCTTTTATTTAGATGCCATGGCAAAAAACTGGGATGCCATGGTGCTGAATGATTATGAAGCTGTAATGCCGCTTACCTGGAACAGAAAATACGGCATTCATTATTTATACCAGCCGCCTTTTACAGCCTGCCTGGGCATTTTTGGAAAATCATTAAATGCTGAAACCATATCAGCATTTCTACAGGCTGTGCCTGCAAAATTTAAATACTGGGATAT
>JANMWP010000439.1:0-4037 GCA_031394065.1 Chitinophagaceae bacterium | reverse complement strand
CAGCCAAGGGCATTTTTGTAGCTACCCTTATTTATGCGTTAACCGCATTGAGTATAAAAACATTTGGTTAATTATCGTTTACTTTACGATATGAAATATTACATCATTGCCGGCGAAGCCAGTGGCGACCTTCATGGCAGTAATCTTATCAGGGAAATAAAAAAGAAAGATGCTACTGCCGACATCCGTTGCTGGGGAGGCGATAAGATGGAAGCTGCCGGAGCCACACTGGTAAAGCATTACAAAGAGCTTGCCTTTATGGGCTTTTTAGAAGTGATTAAAAACCTGGGCACTATTTTAAAGAATATTAAAGTTTGTAAAGAAGATATCCTACAATACCAACCAACTACACTCATTCTTATTGATTACCCCGGTTTTAATTTACGCATTGCCAAATGGGCAAAAGAGCAGGGTATTCCTGTTATCTATTATATTTCTCCGCAGGTTTGGGCATGGAAGGAAAACCGGGTAAAACTGATAAAAGAATGTGTTGATAAAATGCTCGTCATCTTACCTTTTGAAAAAGAGTTTTATAAAAAATGGAATTATGAAGTGGAATATGTAGGACATCCGCTGGTGGAGGAGGTTGATCGTTTTTCGTTGGCCGTTGACCGTACTGAGCACTTAACAACAACCCACAAACCACAAACATCAAACATTATCGCCCTCCTCCCTGGCAGCCGCCAACAGGAGATTTTAAAAAAGCTCCCCATCATGCTGGAAGTGGCCAGGCATTTTCCCGATTATCAATTTGTTGTTGCCAAAGCACCGGGCCTCGATGAAAGTTTTTATGCTAAACTTTTAGCACCTTACAAAAATGTTTCATCGGTTGTAAATAAAACCTATCAATTGCTGCTGCAATCAAAAGCTGCATTGGTTACAAGCGGCACTGCAACACTGGAAACTGCATTATTTGGTGTGCCCGAAGTTATCTGTTACAAAGGAAGCGCCTTCAGTTACCAGATTGCCAAAAGGCTGATAAAAATAAAATTCATCGGGCTGGTAAATCTTATCATGGATAAAGAAGTGGTGAAAGAATTAATACAGGATGAATTAACGGTTGAAAACCTGAAACGGGAACTTAATTTGTTGTTAACCGATGAAACGAAACAAGAGCAATTAAAAAAAGATTATGCTGCATTAAAAAATCTGTTAAGCAAGGGTGGCCATGCCTCAGCCAATGCAGCAGCAAGTATTCAAGCCTTTCTTACTAAGTTACCTGAGTAATTTTATGGCAAGAATAATCATGGCCAGCAGAAATAATAAAATAGACAACCGGTTGATACCATGCATATATTTTACCCATTTTGTATCGGGTGCATTGGGGTCTTTTTTCTTCAGGTATAAATACTGGGCTATTTGATTGAGTACACTCATGTTTTAAAATTGTGGTACAAAATTAGTACTTAAACTAATATCGAAAATAATTGTTAAAGCATTTGGTCCATAAAAACCTAAAAGATTCAAAATTCGTAATTTACACAAACAAAAAGTTATGAAATACATCAGTACACTCCTCTTTTTAATGAGCCTTATATTTAATACAACCGCACAAACCAAAAAGTATGCGGTTACAAAAACCGATGCCGAATGGCGCAAACAGTTAACAGCCGAACAATACCAGGTAACCCGTACTAAAGGAACTGAACGGGCTTTCAGCGGCGCTTACTGGGATAATCACAAGCCGGGCATTTACAAATGTGTTTGCTGCAGCCAGGAGTTATTCAGCTCGGCTACAAAATTTGAAAGCGGTACCGGTTGGCCCAGCTTTTGGCAGGCCATTAAAAAAAATAATGTGGAAGAAATTACCGACAATACCTACGGCATGGAACGCACCGAAGTAAACTGCAGCCGCTGCGGTGCACATTTAGGGCATGTATTTGACGATGGCCCAAAACCCACAGGCCTCCGCTATTGTATGAACTCAGCTTCGCTTATATTTGAAAAAAAATAAACCAATTGTCTGAAAATAATTCCTGCGATTCAACCTTACTGCTTTTAAGAGGCTTTGATATTTTTGAACACCTCACCGAGGAAGAGTATGAAGAACTTGACCTGGTTCATAATTATGTAGAAGCCGCAAACGGAGATTACATTTACTTTCCACACAAAAACCGCAACAAACTTTATTTTGCCAAGGATGGTTTTATAAAACTGGGATATATTGATGAGGCCGGCAATGAAGTTATAAAAGAGATTATTCAGAAAGGCGAAGTTTTTGGCCAGCTTACTTTAGAAAAAAATAACGACCAGGATGAATTTGCACAGGCCTATAAAAGTGATGTAAGCCTTTGTGCATTTACCATGGAAGATTTTATACGCATTCTGAAACGCAAACCCGAAATGGCCATCGCTTTTAGTTTTCACCTGGGCAATAAACTGCGTAAGGTAGAAAACCGGTTGCTGAATATTTTAAACAAAGATGTAAAAAGCAGGCTGGCTCAGCTACTGCTTCAGTTTGCAGAAGATAATAATGGCATTGCGGATAACAAAGCTGTGATACCTAAATTCTTAACACATGATGATCTTTCAAAGCTCATCGGTTCATCCAGGCAAACAGTAACTACCACGCTGAATCAGTTTGAAAAAGAAAATCTGATAAGCATTTCAAAAAAAGATATTACTATTAATGACGTTGCACTTTTAAAAAAAATGGGTGAAGGTTGAGTATTTTCTAATCTTGAAAAGTTGTCAGCCTTGAGCCTGCCTTTGTCTGCAGACAGGCTTGTCGAAGGCGGGGTCACTTTAATAAAGCGGGTTCGACAAGCTGCTAATGACAAGTATTTTAAAAGGTTGATAAACAATTTTTTACAAAATTGAATTTAGCTACAAAGGCTCGAAGACACTAAGGAAAAATGCGTAGCATTTTTTATACTTCGTGCCTTTGTGCCTTCGTGGCAAACCTCTTTTCGCAGCGAAGCTGAGAAAAAAATTTCTTATTGTCATTTGCAAAGAGCTTAAAACATTTTTATGAGTGTCTCACCCTGACAATCTTCTGTTTAATTTTTCTCCCTGATTAATGTAAGCAAATGCGCTTTTATTAAATCAAAATGCTCCCAGGGAATAAAATGGCTTGCCCCCGGAATGATAATAACTTTTACAGCAGGATTATTTACCAGTTTCTTTTTACCATACTCCACATTTTTTACCGTTACAAATTTATCGGCATCACCGTGTATAAATGTAACCGGTATTTTTATGGCAGCATAACCGGTATCCAGCCCATACAAATCTTTTTTAAAATAAACAATCTCATCATTGGATGGCCTGAAAGCACCCGGCATTAATAGATGCAATGGCGTGTACAAAAATAAATACCGCCAATATTCCTTTGGTTCATCTTTTGGTGAAATGGAGCCTGCCAATATGGTTAACGATGCAAACTCATCGGGATAATCCTGCGCCAGTTTTACAATTACCGGCCCGCCAATACTGTGACCTATCAAATGCAATAGCTTATTATTATTTTCCTTTTCAATTATTTTGTTGATAAGTACAGCCTGCTCTTCCAGATGTAGAGCCGTACCAAATCCGCTGTAACCAAAACCCGGTCTGTCAACCGAAATAATCCTGAAATGCTGCAGCAATGCAGTATCCATCATGTAAATCTTAAACGCATCCCAACTGCCCGGTGAGCCATGTACAAAAAATAAGGTTGGTAATGTATCAGCACCTGCTTTAGCGTAATGCAATCCTTTTTCATCAGCATCTGTATAATGAAAACTGATATGCAACCCCATTTGCTCAAAATCCTGCTTTACTTTGCTGTCGCTTATCCTGAATTTCATACAACTCTGTGCCATCACAATCCAGCATAATAAAAATATGAGCAAGCTCCACTTCAGTCTCTTTTTTATTTTTTTATTCATGCAGGTTGGTTGTTTTAAAACTGATCAAGATTTTTCATTACTGCCCGGTTTTCTTTAAACATCTGCATACCTTCTTTAACAGTTAAATACCGAAAACCTTTTTTGTGATTTTGAATACTGATGGCACACAGAATTTTAAAATGCCGGGCAATTTCCTTCCAGGCAAAA
>JANMWP010000684.1:0-1756 GCA_031394065.1 Chitinophagaceae bacterium | reverse complement strand
AGGTATTGCTATAAAATTTGCTGAACAGGGTTGTAATGTTGCATTTACTTATGTAAGTGACGGCAGTGCAGAAAGAGCAAAAGCACTGGAAGATAAATTAACAGGCATGGGTGTTAAAGCAAAAGCTTACCAAAGTAACGCTGGCGATTTTGCTGCCTGCGAGGTTTTTGTAAATGATGTGTTGAAAGAATTTGGCAGCATTGATATTTGTGTAAACAATGCCGGCATTTCAAAAGATAATTTATTGTTGCGTATGACACCCGAACAATGGGATGATGTGATGCAGGTAAATTTAAAAAGCGTTTTCAATATGACCAAGCAGGTGATACGCCCCATGATGAAAGCACGTAGCGGAAGTATCATCAATATGAGCAGTGTTATTGGCGAAATGGGTAATGCCGGCCAAAGTAGTTATGCAGCCAGCAAAGCCGGTATAATAGGTTTTACTAAAAGTATAGCCAAAGAACTGGGCAGCCGCAACATCCGTTGCAATGCGGTGGCACCGGGTTTTGTTGAAACCGATATGACCAGTTATTTAAAAGAAGGCGAAGGTGCCGAAAAATATAAAGCCGATATTCCTTTGGGAAGATTTGCAACTACCGAAGATATTGCCAACGTTTGTTTGTTTTTAGCATGCGATATGGGTAGCTATATTACCGGCCAGGTCATCAGTGCCTGTGGAGGATTAAATATTTAATCTGACAATTTTACAATCTTCTGACAATTTTTATTCGTGTTTATGGCCTGCAGGGTATTTCTTTGCAGCATAAATGAAATTTCTACTTTCCATATTGTTGCTTCTCATAACCAGTATTTATATTTTACCGGTTAAAGAAGCCCTTAAAGGTGGCACAGCCATTTGCCTGGCAGATATGGAAAATGAGAAAGATGAAAGCAATAAAAAAGAAAAGTTGAAAGAATTTTTTTTGGCCTCTGCTTCTGATATTTTTTTAACCATTACATACTACAGCAGGCATCAGCACATTGCTTTTAATATCCCGGTGCCGCTCCACACAATAGAAACTCCTCCTCCGGATAATAATGGATAATTGACTTTCCGTTATTACAAAATTTATTTAACCAAATTCCTTCTGCATTTTCATATGCGTATGCTTATTCAGGTGTACTGCTATTGATACATGTATTCAAGGGAATAATTCAAATAGTTTATGAATAAAATTTTATTCGCCAACTGGCGGCAGGATTTACCTGCAAGTATTGTCGTATTTTTTGTAGCCGTTCCTTTGTGCCTGGGTATAGCTTTGGCATCAGGAGCCCCGCTGTTTGCAGGTATAATAGCCGGAATAGTTGGTGGTATTGTAGTGGGTATTGCCAGCGGCTCGCCTTTGGGTGTTAGTGGTCCTGCTGCCGGGTTAGCCGTGATAGTGTTAACCTCTATCGCTGCACTTGGCTCCTGGCCTGCATTTTTATTAGCCGTTGTGCTGGGCGGAATTTTACAGCTTATTATGGGCTTTGCAAAAGCAGGCTTTATTGCCTACTTCTTTCCTTCGGCTGTAATTAAAGGAATGCTTACCGGTATAGGGTTGCTGATTATTTTAAAACAAATACCCCATGCTTTAGGCTATGATAAAGATGCCATTGGTGATGATTCTTTTTTTCAGTTTGATGGAGAAAATACAATCTCAGCCATTACAAAAGCTTTTGATGTAATAACACCGGGAGCCATATTAATAGCAGCTATATCCATTGCCATCCTTATATTATGGGATAAAGTGCTAACGAAAAAACACAAAGT
>JANMWP010000382.1:0-2185 GCA_031394065.1 Chitinophagaceae bacterium | reverse complement strand
GGTGCAACCTGCGTTTTTGTTGATATTGATATCAACACATTTAATATAGACGTAACTAAAGTAGAAGCACTGATCACATCTAAAACCAAAGCCATTATTCCCGTACATGAATTTGGCCTTGCCTGCGATATTGAAGCCATTATGCAGATAGCTACCAAAAATAAACTCTATGTTATTGAAGATGCAGCCTGTGCATTGGGTGCCATGCAGAACGGAAAGCATGCAGGAACTTTCGGTAACCTCGGTTCTTTTTCTTTACATCCACGCAAATCAATTACATGTGGTGAAGGCGGTATGTTGTTAACAGCCAACGATGAATTGGCGAAAAAACTCAGACAGCTTCGTAACCACGGAATTGAAATGCAGGATGGCCAGATGCATTTTGTTGATTCAGGTTTAAATTACCGCATGACCGATTTTCAGGCAGCATTGGCCAACAGCCAGATGCAAAGATTAGCTGCAATACTAAAATACAAACAGGAACTGGCTGAAGTATATTTTAACGAAATAAAAAATGGGACAATCGTTTTACCAACGGTACCATCCGACAGAAACCATACCTGGCAAACCTTTCACATACTTATTAGCGAAGAAAAAAACCAGGCGGCAGTAATAGCCACATTAAAAGAGCAAAATATTGGCGCCAATTATGGCGCACAGTGTATTCCGGCAACAGCATATTATAAAGCTAAATACCAGCTTGACAATGAGCAGCAGTTTCCAAATGCTTACAGGGCATTTACCAAAGGAATTGCCATACCCATTTACGAAAAACTAACAAAAGACATCATTAAACAAATATCAAATACCGTCAACAGATTATGATTGAAAACAAGACCATGTTTATTACAGGTGGCGCAGGATTTATTGCCAATACCTTAATTAAACAGTACGTAGAAAAAAACAAAATAACAGTGTACGATAATTTCCACCGCGATACTCTTACCGGAAGCGGCATGGATACACATCCTAACGTTACCATTATTAAAGGCGATGTACTCGACTTTGACCTGCTGTGTTCATCCATGAAAGGAGCCGATATTGTAATTCATGCAGCCGGCATTGCCGGCATTGATACCGTGATAAAGAATCCGGTACAAACCATGCGGGTGAATATGATTGGTACTTCCAACGCTTTGGAAGCGGCAAGAATAAACGGAATTACAGACCGGTTTGTTGATTTTTCAACTTCTGAAGTATTTGGTTCCATGGCTTTCCGGTCAAGCGAGGAAGATGTAACTGTTTCAGGTTCGGCTGGTGAAGCCCGCTGGACTTATGCAGTAAGTAAATTAGCCGGCGAACATTTGGCACATGCCTATTACAAGCAATACAAATTGCCGGTGGTTACTGTAAGGCCCTTTAATGTATATGGCCCCGGCCAAACCGGCGAAGGCGCTATACAGATATTTATTAAAAGAGCTTTAAAGAACGAAGAAATTAAAATTGATGGCGATGGTAACCAGATACGGGCCTGGTGTTTTGTTGATGATTTTGTTGATTGCCTTATCAGGTGTATTGAAAACCCAAAAGCCATTGGCGAAAGTTTTAATTTAGGCAATGCAAGAGCTGTAATAACCATACTGGGACTGGCCCAAACGGTTTGCAGGGTTTTAAAATCCGATTCAAAAATAACATTCAGTCCGCCATTATCTGCCGATATTGCCATGCGCATTCCTAATGTTGATAAGACTTTTAATGTACTTGGCTTTAAAGCAAATGTTGATCTTGAAGAAGGCATTTTAAAAACTGCCGAATGGATGAAAATTCAAAACTAAAAGCATTGAACAGAAAAGAAAAAATATCATCAGACAAATCACTGGCTTTTTATGAACAGGTAATTAACCTGCATAAAGAACTGGATGATGCTTTTATAAGCCAGTTTAACCGTTCCTTACCTTTCAGCGAAACATTGTTCGACCGTTGGGACAGGGCAAAAAAACTGGGCTTTGGAAATAACAGTTCTATTTATGATTCTGCATTGGTATTTGGCGAAGCAAAAGTTGGAGCAAACGTATGGATTGGCCCCAATACCATTATTGATGGCAGCGGCGGTTTATCCATTGGCGACTTTTGTACCATTTCCGTTGGCGTACACATTTACACACACGATAATGTAAAACAAACATTAACCTCCGGCAAACATCCCATTGAAAGAGCACCGGTACAGATTGGTGACAATGTGTAT
>JANMWP010000354.1:0-2372 GCA_031394065.1 Chitinophagaceae bacterium | reverse complement strand
GTTTGCGCAATTTGTATGTTGCCTGTTTCTTCTTTTTTATCTTTATTAAGAATAAATGTTAGTGTGGCACCCGATCCGATTATGATAACAGCAGCTGCAAGTTTCCTCCAGTTGTTTTTTGATTTGTGCAATGGAATTACTTTGGCTACAGCTCCTTTATTTGCAATTTCTTCACGCAATGCAACCAGTTGATTATTCCATTCCTTGTCCTTCACTGCTTCATAACCTTCCATGGCCTCTGCTAAAAACGGATCATCTAAAGCCGCTTTTTCCATGGCATGCATTTGCTGTGGCAACAGGTTGCCCGCCAGGTATTGTTCAATATCGTTTGCTATGTAATTAATATTTTTTTCTTTATCGCTCATTTATCAAATAATAAATCTTTTGCTCAATACTCCAAACTCCTAACTCTTACCGTCCATACAAATTTTCAAATTCCTTTTACCATTTTGAATATAACTCCGCACTTTATTCCAGTCAAACCCGGTTATTTCTGCAATTTCGTTGTAACATTTACTTTCCAGGTAAAACAATTTTACAGTTTGTTGTTGTTCTCCCGGTAAACTATCCATGCATTGCTCTAATTTCTTAAAATTTTCCTCTTTTTCCAATGCCTCGCCATTCAGATGCGTATTTTCTTCTGAATACATAAAAACGGGGTTAAATTCTGTTGTTTTTATGTTTTTAGGGCTTCTTAGTTGCATCAGACAGTAATTTCGGGCTAAAACATGTAACCAACCCTTAAAATTATCCACTTCATGTACCCTCAATTTAGTATTTAATTCGCCAAAAATGTCCATTACGGCATCTTTACTGCGTTCTGTATCTTTAAAATATTTCAGGCAAACACCAAATACCAGGTCCATGTACCGCAGATACAATGTGCTTAAATGATTGATATCACCAGAGGCTTTAAAAATTGCAAGCAACTCTTTGTCTGTTGATTTATCCGATGATATGTTTTTTATAAATGCCACGATACCCCTAACTCCTAAAGGGGAACAATTGTGTTTTGTTATTAAGTATAGTTATAATCATTTTTGTTATTGATATTAAAAGCAGTTCAAATAATCATTCTCCAAAATTCCCCCTTTGGGGGCGGAGGGGGTTTTACTCAAAATACACTTTCACTGTTTGATAAAAAAGCCGGCTGTTCATGTACTGGCTTTGCTGTAATTGTTTTTCCGAAAAGCCCTGCAAACCCAGCAGTCCGGCTGCATTGCCTTTGTTGATGGCAATTTCAAGGTATCCGGCAGAATTAAACAGGGCCAGCTTTTCACCCTCATTCACATCAGCATAGGTTTCGCTTATTTTATCAATAACTTCATCCCGCTTAAAAACTATTTTAAAGCTCCGTCCTTTTCGTAGCTCTTCAAATTCATCTTTATGAATGTTTACAATTACGTTTTCAAAATAATCTATAAAAATAATCTGCCCTTCAATATAATCATTGCCAAGCATGGGCCTTAATGGATTTTTAACATGAATGGAAACACCGGTATCACCAATCTCTTCTATTGTTTTACCAAGTTGTAAATCATTAAAGGCTTTGGCAAATACCGAAACACAGTAAATGGTATTTTTCTGTTGATTTTTATCCATCGCCAGGGCTACTGTTTTTTGCGGCACTTCTTCCAGTATCATGGTTAATAAACCATTATCGGCGCAGCCAATAAAATGGCCATTGTGCTCGGCCAATAACATATGCTCGGGCTTTTCATCAAATAAATTAACCAGTATTAAATGAAAGGTTCCGGCCGGAAAATTTTTAATGGCATTGCGGCAAACATAGGCTGCCTGCGGATAATTAAAGGGCGAAAGATTGTGAGAAATATCTATGAAAGAAAAACTTTGGTTTACCTGTAATAATTGTCCCTTAACAGCACCAATCAAAAAATCCTGCTGGCCAATGTCTGATGTAAGGGTTAGTAAAGGCATTTAGTTTGGTTAATAGTTAATGGTTAATGGTTAATAGCTTAAAACGCATCCAATTAACGGATCATCGTTTAACAATTAACTGCTAACGTACAAGCTCTCCATTTTTAAAAAAGAATTTTTTTACCAGTTTATCTGCCAGCGAGGGAAAAAATTTATTCATAAAAACAGTTCGCTTTCCTGTAAACGTAAGCACTAAAGTTCTTTTACGTTTTTCAATAGCTTTTAAAATATGTGCAGCACATTCTTCCGAACTCATCATTGCGCCTTCATCCATGGGGCTTTCGCCATGCATTTGTCCTTTATTATTTAATGCAGCATTGCGAATATTAGATGAAGTAAAACCGGGGCAAACCCACATTACATTAACGCCATCATCCAACAATTCTGTTCTTACCGCTTCCAGCCAGCCATTAACAGCAAACTTACTTGCCGAG
>JANMWP010000345.1:0-7954 GCA_031394065.1 Chitinophagaceae bacterium | reverse complement strand
CTCTGTACGGCCACGTACACCACCTTGTGTTACGGGTTTACCGGTTACACAACCGGCAGCATCAATTTCGCCGGGTTTAAGCGATGCGTAAGTATCAACTATCCAGGCCATTTCTCTGGAGCCTGTTCCGTAATCCGGGGCCGGAACATCAATGCCCGGGCCAATAAAATTTTTCTTAACTAATTCAGATGTGTAACGTCGGGTAATCTTTTCCAGTTCGTACTCACTATATTTTTTGGGATTAATTTTAATACCGCCCTTACCGCCACCAAACGGCACATTTACAATAGCGCATTTATAAGTCATCAAACTTGCCAATGCCATCACTTCATCCTGGTTTACCTCATCACTAAAACGAATACCGCCTTTGCACGGCGCTTTGTGGTGGCTGTGTTGCACACGATAAGCCTCAATTACTTCAATAGTTCCATCATCACGCTTTACCGGAAAACGCATTTGATACACACTGTTGCAGGCTTTAATCTGTTCTAAAATCCCCAAATCCCAATGGGTAAATTTGGCGGCTTTGTCAAAGCTTCTTTCCACACTCTGGAAAAAGCTGTATGGCTGGTTAGCACTCATAAAATTGTTTTTATATTAGCAATCGTTAAGAATCGTTTTGTGTTTGGTGTTTTCAGTTTTGGGTTGGGAGCTTTTATTATTGCTGAACGCTTATTAATTTAATGAACGCTAAACTCAAGACCCAAAACTCATAATTTCTTTTCTTTTGTTCTTTACTCAGCAAGTCTCCGCATTAATCTTTTCCTTTTTCCAACCGGCTTATTTTTCTATCTAATAAAAATACATAAATAAATAGGCCAATTAAAATGGTAAGGCAAACCGCCACTACCACATAAATCTTACCGTTACTACGCATCAGGTCTGCCATTTCGGGTTTTGCATCCTGCGCAAACAATATGCTGCTGCACAATAAACCACAAACTACAAACCACAAACGTCTGATTATTTTATTCATTTATCAAAGTTTTATCTTTAATTAATTGTAAACGTATTTTTAATGTAGCTATCCAAACCCCCAGCAAAGTCCAACCGATAACTGCAGGATAAAAAACCATTCTCAGCCTGCTGTCAATGTCTTTAAAATTCAAAGCAGGATTTCCGCTTTCGCTGCCGGGTGCGCCAGGGTGTAAGCTACCAACTAAGCGTGGTATTATCCATATACTTGGAAACAGCATGGCAAATGCAAAAATATTATACACCGCACTTATACGGGCCTTTTTATCCATATCGGTAAACGATCCCCGCAAAACAAAATAAGCGCCGTAAATTAACAAGGCAATAGCAGCACCAATCAGCTTTGGCTCTTTTAAAATGCTGCCCAGCGATTGGCTTTGGTCGGTTACCCAGGTATAACTGGCCCAAATGGTGCCGGTGGCATAACCCAGTATGCCAAAGAATGAACCTACCGCTGCAAAATTATGTGCAAAAATATCGTTGCGTAAATTAAAGCCCCGTAAATATTTGATGCTGTAAACAAAGCTGGTACCAAACAGTATCATCATCCCAAACCACATACAAACATGAAAATAAAGGTTGCGTATTGTTTCATTCAGAATAAATAAACGGGGCACATCCATCAGAAAGCCACCAACAACTGTGTAGACCAATAAAAGAAAGGATAATATTTTCCACCAGTTTTTTTGCAAACAAAAAAGGGATTTATTGAGTGGGCAAAGATAAGGAAGTTAATTGTTAGGAGTTAGGGGTTAGTTTTTCGATTTTGGAATTTCTGCCCTTTCTTTTCAGATTGGTTAAGGTAAGCCATAAAAGCACTTATTTTTTTGCAAAGTATTTCGATCATTTGATAAACTTCATTAAAACTATCTTCACTAATATACTTTCTGTCTAAACAATTATAATATTGTGATTGCAGTTCAGTAGCAGAACCTTTGGCAAAACTTAAAAAGTTAACAAATTCCAGTCGTCCGCCTCTTCCAAATCCTTCAGCTATATTTGACATAACGGATGAAGAAGAATCGTTCATCTGATTTTTTAATTTAAAATCTTTTGAAAGCAATTCTGCCTTGGTCAATTCAAAAGTAAATTGCTCAACTTTTCTGGCCAATTGCCATACTTCTAGGTCTTCAAATTTATTTATTGTCGGCATTTTGAATAACTTTTAACGTTAGAATTCTCATACCCCCTAACAATTAACCCCTAACCAATCAGTCCTTCCACAAATACGGAAACAATATAACTGCCATTGCTATTACAAGTACATCAAGCCCAATTATTAATCCTGCCAGCTGTAACACTGCTCCTTCTCTGAAAACTTCGGCAAAAGCTGCCTTACTTAGCCGCATTAATAACAAAAGCTGCGGCAATATTACCGGAAACCCCAGAATGGCTATCAACGCTGCATTTTGTTGTGCCTTTGCTGCTATGGCACTCATTAAAGTAAACACAATGCTGATGCTGGCACCGCCTAAAACCACAATACCCATAAACCAAAGGCTGTTATTAACAGGGTTATCTAAAAAGATGACAAAAAGCAATAAACTTAACAGGCTCATCACAATCATGAGCAGCAGGTTATAAATCATTTTAGCAATAATAAACTCAACCGGCGATGCAATAGAATAGAAATACAACATGCGCCCCCGACTCTCCTGCAAAAAACTTTTGGCTACTGCATTTACGCAGATGAATAACTGGATGGTCCAGAATAAACCGTTCCACACATTTGCATCGGGCTTATCAATTGATAAATAAAGTACAAAAATGGTGGAAGCTATATACAGCAGTATGCCATAAAATGTATGTTTCTGCCTGAACTCAAGAAGCACATCTTTTTTTAATAAAGCATAAATCCGTTTAATCATTAATGCAAATTACTAACAATCAAATAAAAAACAGGCTTTGTATTTTATTCCTTTTGTTAGCAGTAAGTGTTCAAAATCAGAGCGTAAGCTATCAATATGTTTATCCACAGCATATTTACGTTAGTGATTTTACTATTGTACAGATTAAAAAAATGCCATACATTGAGTTTCTATTTCAAACCAAATCATAATTTTTATGCGTAAAATTTTTATCACACTACTTTCATTGCTTTGTATTTATTCTGTGCAGGCACAGGATAGAGTTATTGCAAGAAACCCTGTTGTAATTACAGGAAAACTTATTCGTATCACAAAACCATTAAGAGATTTTAAACCAACTGACAGATTAATACCCAATGTAAAAGTGAGAGACCTTGATGGTATTATTGGAAAGGACGAAGCCTTTGAAGAGGGAGCAGATGCTCCTTTTGGAAAAGATATTACTGCCGATCCTGCATTGCAGACTTCTTACAAAAATTTACAGCATACAGCCGACAACCTGATCAGCGCAAATTTTAATGGCTTGCCTTATCAACCGTTAAACCCACCTGACCCTACCATGTGCGTTGGACCTAACCATATCATTCAAATGATCAATGGTTCATCAGGTGCCTTATTTAAAGTTTTTAATAAAACCGGCGGACAGGTTGTGGCACAAACTTATATGGATGCCATAACCGGTAAGGGTGGCCTTGGTGACCCGATTGCTTTATACGACCAGTTAGCAGACAGATATGTAATAACCGAATTTAATAATAAAGCCGAAACAACAACTGAAGGATTAACCTTTGCAGTTTCGCAAACCAATGACCCGGCAGGTGCGTGGTATGTTTATTTTTTCAGCACAGGAACTACCTTTCCTGATTATCCAAAATTTTCAGTTTGGACAGATGCCTATTATGCAACTACCAACGATTTTGCTAATGGAAGTACTTACTCAGGATCTTCGGTGTATGCATTTGACCGTACAAAAATGCTTGCCGGTAATGCAACTGCCACGGTACAAAGATTTACAATGGGTTCTGGTAACAGAGAGTTTTCAATGAGCCCGGTTTGCCTGGAAGGAACAACATTACCCCCCGCAGGTACGGGTGGTTTAATTGCTTACATGAATGATAATGCATGGAGTGGAAGTGCAGCAGATAGTATTGGCCTTTTTGAATTTAAAGTAAACTTTACTACGCCATCTTCATCTACTGTTTCAACAAAATCATCTTTAGCAGTTACGGCTTACAAGTCTGATATATGTACAACAACAAGGGGTCAGTGTATTACACAACCAGGTACTACAACCAAAGTTGAGGCATTACACCAAAAAATAATGAACCAACCTATTTACAGAAGGTTTGGTGCATATGAAGGAATTGTTTTATCGCATGTGGTAGATAAAGGAACTAATATTTCCGGTGCCCGTTGGTACGAGTTAAGAAAAACAACCGGCAACTGGGGTGTTTACCAACAAAGTACTTATGCACCTGATAATACACATCGCTTTTTACCGGGCATTTGTTATGATGCTGCAGGTAACATCGGATTGGCATATAATGTTTCTTCTTCTGCAACCGGTGTTTATCCGGGGGCCCGTTATACAGGCAGAAAAGAATGCGATGCATTAAATACAATGACCTATGCTGAAACTGTTATCATTGCAGGCACAGCAGCTAATGGCAGCACCCGTTATGGCGATTACAACCAACTGGTTGCTGATCCGGATGGTGTTCGTTTTTGGTTTACCTGCGAATATAATGCAGCCAGTACCTGGAGCACAAGAATAGCGTCTTTCAGTTTAGATAATTGTACACCGGTAGTTTGTGGTGATCCTACAGGCCTTGCTTCTTCGTCAATTACCAATACATCTGCAACAGTTAGCTGGACGGCAGTTGCCAGTGCATTAAGTTATGATGTAGATTATAAATTAACAACAGATATAACCTGGACCAATGCTGCTACAGCAACTGCAGCAACTTCTGTAAATATTGCCGGCTTAACACAAGGTACTGTTTACGATTGGAGAGTAAGAGCAACATGCAGTGGTGGAAGCGGTAATTATATTGCTGCCCAATTTACTACAACATCTCCGGCAACCTGCGGCACAGTTACCGGATTAACATCATCAGGCATTACCAGTAGCGCTGCCACTATCAGCTGGTCTGCACTAAGCGGAGCTAATAATTACGATGTGGATTATAAATTAACCTCATCCGGCACCTGGACAAGTGCAGCAACTGCTACAACAGCATTGTCGGTTAATTTAACCGGCTTAACTGCAAGCAGCAGTTACGATTGGAGAGTGAGAGCTAATTGCACTGGCGCAACAGGTGCTTATGCTACAGCATCATTTACAACAGGTGCAGCTTCAACATGTGGTACTGCATTTGAACCGAATGAAACACAGGCAACTGCTGCCAGTATCGTTTCAGGTGTTACAAATTCTGCTGCTATCACTACAACAACTGATATTGATTATTACAAAATTGTAACAACTGCAACCAGTAATAATGTTTATAACCTTGTTGGTCCAAGCGGTGTGGATTATGATTTATATGTTTACAACAGTGCCGGTACTCAAATTGGTTCGGGTGTAGGTTCTACAGCTACCGAAACAGTTTCATTAACCAGCCAGGCTGCAGGGACTTACTATATTAAAGTAATCGGATACAGCGGAGCAAATAGCGCAACCTGCTATACCATTAAAGCAACTGCTACAGTTGTTACCGGTTGTGCAAGTGTATATGATGTTTCAACCAATGGAACAACGGCTGGTGCTGCAACCATTCCGTTTAACACAAATATTACAGGTTTAATTAGCCCCACCGGTGATATTGATAATTACAAATTTGTAATAACAACCGCAGGAACGATAACTGTAACATTGGGTACTTTACCTGCCGACTATGATTTGAAACTGCTGAACAGTGCAGGCACACAGGTTGGTATTTCTCAAAACGGAAGTACAACCAGTGAAACCATCAGCTACACGGCTGCTGCCGGCACTTATTATGCACAGGTTTATGGCTATAATGGTGCTAACAATGCAACCACCTGTTATACCTTAAAAGTACAATTGGGCACAGCAACAAAACCTGAAAATGTACAGGCGGGTGGTATGGTTAAAGTATATCCAAACCCGGTTAGCAATGTGTTAAATGTAAGTGTGCTGGGTGTTGTAAGCGCTAAAGCAAGTTTGCAAATTACCGATATTAATGGCAAAATAGTGATGACGAAAAACATCATTAACAACCCACAGGCTATTGATATAAGCAGTTTGGCAAAAGGTGTTTACATGATTAAGGTAAATAATAATGGTAAAGAAATTACCAGCAAGTTTACCAAGCAATAAAAAATATATAAAACATAAAAATGGGTTGTCAGTTGACAACCCATTTTTTTATGTTTTATAAGAATTAATCATTCAATTGAGCACAAATCCTGCAACGGGGTTCGTAAACATCTTTTTCGCCCAGCAATACCTGCCCGCCTTCTTTTACTTTGCGGTAGCTAATGTTGGCAATATTGCCGCATACCTGACAAATAGCATGTAGTTTGGTTATATAATCGGCCTTGGCAAGCAGGTTTGGCATTTGCCCAAAAGGATTACCAAGGTAATCCATATCCAGTCCGGCCACAATAACCCTGATGCCTTTTTGTGCCAGTTGTTCGCAAACATTGGCAATCTCGCCATCAAAAAACTGGGCTTCGTCAATGCCTACCACATCAACATCCTGGGCTAATAACAAAATAGTTTGTGAACTTTCAACCGGTGTAGAAAGTATCGCATTGGTATCATGACTTACAATTTTCATTTCATCATACCTTACATCTATGGCAGGTTTAAATATCTCTACTTTTAAATTAGCGATCTTAACTCTTTTAAGCCGGCGTATCAGTTCTTCTGTTTTTCCGCTGAACATACTGCCGCAGATCACTTCAATCCAGCCACGTCTTTCGCCTTTAAAATTAGGTTCTATAAACATTTAAGTATTTTTTTTAAAAATCAGTTAGTAACTTAGGGGCCGCAGTTAAATATTTATAACGATTGCCTCTTTCAAGCATGGGCATCAAAAGTATAATAATATCATGGAAAGAGTGGAGACACTCCTAAAAAAATTACAGGAACAGTTTGCACAAAATGCTTCAGCAGCGCAATTATTGCTTACGGTTCAGATGTTACAGGCAGAATTACTGCACCTGCAGCAAAATAATGCCCCGGAATTATATAATGAAGCTGTTGCTGTTACCGTATCTCAACAAAACAGCCGGATTGATGAAAAAGCCGCCAATCCCGTTACAGAAAAGGTTATTGAAGAAAAAACAGTTGAAATTTTACAGGTTGATGAAGCTGAAATTGAAGCCGAACTGGAAGAAATTAAAAGAAATGCTGAAGTAATGCAGCAGATAAGCGTACATAACAAACCACATATTATTTTTGAACCTGAAGATGACATACCAACACTTACTCATCAAACACAACCAAAACCGGAACTGAAAAATGAGGAGATTGTCAAAGAAATTAATGAAACAGTTTCAAACAACCATGCTTCGCTAAATGAAAAACTTAAACAATCAAAAATAGATCTGGGTGATACGTTAACAGAAGTGCCTATCAGGGATTTAAGAAAAGCCATCGGGGTAAATGATCGTTTTTTATTTATCAACGAATTGTTCCGCGGTGATGAAGTGGCTTATGAACGGAGTATTAAAACCATCAACAGTTTTTCCATTTTTGCAGAGGCCGAATACTGGATACAACGGGAACTGAAAGTTAAAAACGGCTGGGACCCAAGTAATGAAATGGTTAACCAGTTTTATCAATTGGTTAAAAGGCGCTTTTCCTGAATAAACTCAATTATTTTTTTTGATGCTCCGGCATTTTCAAAAACAAATTGCTTTGCAGCCTCTCCCCTTTTTTTTCTTGCTGCTTCATCATTAAGCAAACCGTTTAAAATGTTTTCCAGTTTTACCGGTCCTCCGTCAATACAAACAGCTCCTCCGGCATTTACCAATCCAATGGCTTCATCAAATTTTTCATAAACCGGCCCAAAAACAACCGGCTTGCCGTACACAGCAGCTTCCAGTACATTATGCACCCCATCGGCACCAAAGCCGCCACC
>JANMWP010000341.1:0-1995 GCA_031394065.1 Chitinophagaceae bacterium | reverse complement strand
GTCAATACCTGTTTTTTGTAAAGCCGATAAAGAAACTACTTCTTTACAATACGGTTGTGCAGCAAAAAATGCTGCTGTTGTTTTTAACTGTTCGCCATTAACGGTATCGGCCTTATTTAAAATAACAATGGCCGGTGCTTTTAGTTTTAATGCTGAAAAAATTGCGTTACTTTCATCTGTATTTTCCCTTACATCGGTTATCAGCAATGCTACATCGGCATCTTCCAGACTGCCTTTAACGGCCTGCATCATTTTTTCGTGCAGTTTGTATTTGGGCTCAATAATGCCAGGCGTATCAGAAAAAATAATCTGGTAATCTTTTTCGGTTAAAATGGCTTTAATACGATGCCTTGTTGTTTGCACTTTGTGCGATACAATGGCCATCTTCTCTCCCATCAGCGCATTCAGCAAAGTGCTTTTGCCTGCATTGGGCTTACCAAATATGTTTACAAAACCTGATTTCATGAAAAATGCTTTTAGCTGTTAGCTACAAGCGATTAGCGAAGAGAATTGAAATGGAGGTAGTCAAATTCTATAGCCGCTGAAAACTTGTGCTAAGAATAAAAAAACCTCAAACCTGTTGATCTGAGGATTTTTAGTTGCGAAGACTGGGATCGAACCAGTGACCTTCGGGTTATGAGCCCGACGAGCTACCGCTGCTCTACTTCGCGGCGCAAAGATAATGTTTTGAGGCTCTCCTGCCAAATAATATAAATATAATTACTCAATCGGGTTGAAATTTAGCCTGCAGAATAATGGCAACATGATAGTTATTATAGGACTGCACAAATCCTATCTCACCTTATGATAACCCTATGGTGACGCCATAGTGACTCCCATAGAAGCCCATACTTTATTATGTTAAATAGGCCAACCAATCAGAGGTTCACAAATTACACACTTCGCACCTCAATTTATTTTGCACAGTATTAAACATTAAAAAATCTTATTTTCATTTAATAAAGAATAAACAATGAGAACGGGTATCCACAATCTAACTACAGTTACTTTGTTATTTTTACTGGTAACTGGCTGCAAAAGCAAAATAAAACAACAGGATGATGAATTGTACAGCCGCCACTTACAAAGGCAGGTTAAATTAACCATCATCAGCACGCCCATGCCCGATGATAAAACCGATCTGAATTTATTAATACTGAATGACGGACAGGACATGGGACAGTTTAGAATTAAGGAAATAATTGACAGTTTGTACAAGAAAAAATTGATTAACCCTTTGTTGGTAGTTGGCGTTCATGCCGGAAACCGTATGAAAGAATATGGAGTAGCTGAATATCCTGACTATTTAAAACGGGGCGATAAAGCAGATAACTACGATGCCTTTATTAATAATGAACTGTATCCCTTCGCCAAAAAAAATGCAACGGTCCGTAAATTTAAAACAGTAGCCATTGCAGGTTGCTCACAAGGCGGTTTATCGGCCTTTGATATTGCCTGGAACCGGGCTGATAAAATTGACAAAGTGGGTGTTTTCTCCGGTTCATTCTGGTGGCGTGATAAAGATGATAAAGCTGCAGATTATTCAGATGAGAAAAACAGAATCATCCTTACAAAACTAAAAGCATCCCGAAAAAAACCTGCATTAAAATATTGGTTTTATGCAGGTGACAAAGAAGAAGAAGCCGACCGGGATAAGGACAGCATTATTGATGTGGTTGATGATACCAAAGATTTGATTGCATTGATTAAAAACAAAAATGTTTGTTTACCCGATGATATCAGGTTTGTAGAAGATGCAAATGGCAAACATGATTACGAAAGCTGGAGTAAACAATTACCGGCATTTTTGATATGGGCTTTTGGCAAGTAAACCTATCAGGTTTGCAGCATGGCTCTACAGCAAAGCAAAACCTTATAGGTTTTGTGGAAGGCATCCAAATTCAAAACGCTATAAGGTTCCCATCGCACAAAATCCTGACGACAAACCTTATAGGTTTTACAAAACTAATTCTCTTTTACAATACTGCTTGCACC
>JANMWP010000340.1:0-6680 GCA_031394065.1 Chitinophagaceae bacterium | reverse complement strand
AAGAAAATGCTCATATCGCCGATGGGTGATGCATTTACCAGATTACCTGCCATGGTAGCCATATTGCGGATTGGGGTAGAAGAGATGAGTTTGATATATTGCTGCAGATCCGGAAAAAATCCCTGTATCAATTTTGATTCGGCAAAAGCTGTAACCGTAACGGCGGCACCAATATGGCATTGGCCGTTCTCTACATCAATTTTCTGCAAATGACCGGCATCAAAAAGATGATCAACTTTCGATTTTTTTACTGTTAACGCTTTTTGTACTATGAGATCTGTGCCTCCACCAAGTATTAATTTTTGAACAACCGGATTTAAAGTTGTTGAAGCAATGTTTATTTTTTTTCTTAATTGCGTAAGCCTATTTTTTATCTGCAGAAAATAATCTGGTATAAAATTATGTTCTACCAGCCAGGCTATTGTTTCTTGTTCGGGTTTATCATTTATTTTATCAGATAAAATAGCAGCGGCTCTTTCAATAGATTTATAACCGGTGCATCTGCAAATATTCCCATCAATGGAAGCTATGGCATCACTATATTGCTTTGTTGTTTCATTCAAAACAAAACCGGTTAGCGACATTACAAAACCGATGGTACAAAATCCGCATTGTGTTCCGTTGGTATCAACCATTGCCTGTTGCACAGGAGAAAGTTCTTTCATATTAATGCCTTCTACCGAAACAATATGTTTGCCATGTGCATTGCCAAGCGGCATCAAACAACTTGTCATAGAGCGGTAAACCAATTTGTCGTTTTCAAAATCACCAACTAAAATAGTGCAGGCACCACAATCACCTTCACGGCAGCCTATCTTTGTGCCAACCAGTCTTTTGTAATACCTGATATAATCCAGCACAGTACTGCCTGTGGCATGTTCTGTATTTACCAGTTGATTATTTAGAATAAACTGAACCATTTAATAATCTGTTTTGATGTTGCTTTCACTCCATTTTTTAAAAGCTTCCAGCGCTTCTTCCCTTAATATCTGTTTGGTAAATAATTTTCTTTCGGTAATTGGTTTTGCAATTTCTTCATAAATAAACTGGTCATCAAAATTTATAGCGGTTGCATCTTCTTTTGAATTGGCATAAAAAAGTTTTGCTGGCCTTGCCCAGTAAATGGCGCCCAGACACATGGGGCATGGTTCGCAGCTTGTGTAAATTTCGCAGCCATCCAGTTGAAACGTATTTAATGCAGCGCAGGCATTTCTGATGGCAATCACTTCAGCGTGTGCAGTAGGATCATTTGCTGTTGTAACCTGGTTTACACCACGGGCAATTATTTTACCATCTTTAACTATTACAGCTCCAAATGGCCCGCCCTTACCTTCTTCCACATTACTTATGGAAAGACGAATGGCTTCCTGCATAAACTCAGTAATATCCTTATTCATATTTTATTTTTATAACAGCATTTATGATTACAGGCAATGTAATATAAAAAATCAGCAATCGTTAAAAGTACAACAGTATTAAAAATAACAAATTGCAACAACGCAAACAAATAACATCCCAACAAACAGCATTGCTTTTAGTGAGGCTCATTGCAGCATTGATGTATTATATTTGTGTTCATGAATCCCGGTTTTGTTTATTTATCCAAAGTGCAACGTGTTAATGCCATTCAGCGGCTCACTGCTTTATGGGCATTTACCGAAAGTGGCCTGGGGGGATTTATGCATGCATTAAAAATACCTTTTACCGGATTAATAGTTGGCGGAATGGCGGTAATCATGATTTGCATGATTGCCTATATGGCTGATCATAAATACAATCAGCTTTTAAAAAGCGCCCTGATTGTTTTAATTGTAAAAGCGCTGGTAAGCCCATATACACCGGTTACAGCTTATGTTGCGGTTTCATTTCAGGCTCTGCTTGGGTTTGGATTATTTAGTTTATTGCGGATAAATTTTACAAGTATTATTTTGTTGAGCACTATCGCTATGCTGGAATCTGCCATACAAAAAATACTTATTCTCACTTTATTTTTTGGCAATTCGCTCTGGAAAGCGATGGATAGTATGATTGAATGGCTAAGCACACAATTTGGCAGTAATGTTGCAAACGGAAGTTATTGGATAATAGGTTTGTATTTATTTATTTACCTGGTGGGAGGATTTTTTATTGCATGGCTGGCCTACCGAACCTTGAAAAACTTTAATGATGAAAATCAATTAATGATTTTAGATACTTCAAAAATTATGAGCGTTGATTTTTTAAATACAAACAAAACCGGCAGCTTAAAAAAACATAAAGCCCTTTGGTTATTGATATTGATGTTGATTGTATTATCAGCAGTATTATTTGTTTTTGCTGATAATTATACCCAGGGCTGGCTGACTGTTGCAAAATCAATCAGCTGGACATTGTCGGCAATTTTACTCTGGTTTATGTTGATTGGGCCGCTGTTTACAAAAGGCATTCAAAAGCTGTTAAAGAAAAAAGAAAGCAGGTACAGCGATGAAGTGTTAAGCATTTTATCTTTTTTACCTGTTTTGAAACAGCTTACTGTTTTAGCCTGGCAGCAAAGCAAATCGCATACAGGATTTAAAAGGTGGTCTTTTTTCATTGCAGCATTAATTCACGCTACACTTACCTATTCGGAACCGCCAACCACTGAAACATCTATTAACAGCCAGTCATGAGTATTTATATATTTTCGAAACCAATACACAGCGGTAAAACAACCGCCTTGCTGCAGTGGAGTAATCATCAAAAAAATATCAGCGGTATTTTAATGCCCGATATAAATGGCAGCAGAAAAATCGTTAATTTAAACACCAAAGATGTTTTTGACATTGAGTGCATTGATGCTTTAAATACAACAGAGCCTCTAACATCCGTTGGCAGGTTTCATTTTTACACGGCAGCATTTGATAAAGCGAATTCAATATTAATAAATGCATTAACCCAAAAGCCTGACTGGCTGGTGATTGATGAGACAGGAAGGCTGGAGCTGGAAGGCAGGGGCTTTTATAACTCAATTTTACAGGCCATAGATTTATATAATAATACTGATTATCCCTTTAATTTATTGCTTACTGTCCGTGACAGTTTGTGTGAAGAGGTGATTTATTTTTTTAAAATAAAAAACTACACGATTATTCAGGAGCTGGAATTAATAAAATAATGAACAAAAAAATCTCCGTTAAAAACGGAGAAAAGATATTTATCCAGCGCTCTTACTCATGCATAACCAAAATTGGCATTTTACTATGGTAAGACAATGTCTTTGTACGGTTGCTGCTTAATAACTTTCCAATAAACGAATGATTTTTTTGTATGGCGATAATCAGATCAATATTTCTGCTTTCGGCAAATAAGTTAATGGCTTCATCTACATCAAATAGCCGCATAAAATAAAATTCAGGATTATAATCTGCAAACATTTTTTTCAGCTCCTGTTTTTCAGTTTCATAATTTTCGGTTAATGAAATATAATGTTCATTATCAACATTTACAATGTGCAACTGCGGGTTAAACACATCCAGAAAGCCTTTTATCGGCACAGATGGAGTAGAATTTAAAGTATTTTTAAAATCAGAAGTAAGCATTACATTTTTAAGCGGTTTAAAATCTGTTTTTTCCGGAACAATTAAAACCGGGCAGACTTTTCTTTCGGCCATTTTTAAAGTATTACTGCCAAAAAACACCTGGGCAATAGCAGATTTACCGGTGATTCCCATAATTACCAGGTCGGCTTTTCTGTGACGGGCTGTTCTTTCCAATCCATCCACAAAATCGGCTTCTTCATGTACCATCACTTCTATTGCAACTATATAATTATTTAACAATTCGGTTCTTAAATGTCCAAGCATTTCTGTTGCATAGGCAGCTTCATCAGGTTTTGTGTAACCATGGTATAAAATCATATTTACGCCATAATGGCCAACTAATAATTGAGCAGCATATTTAGCTGCATGCAATGATGTCTCAGAAAAATCTACAGGCACAATAACTGTATTCATATTTGTTAGCTTTTGTTTAATTGTAAACAAATCTACTCAATTTATGGCTGATATTTGTCTCTAATTGACTTTAAGACTGAGAAAATTGCTGCTTTACATCCTGTTTTAAAAGCCCCTTTATTTATCTTTGCCGTCCATGGCTCAAAAAAAACTAGAACGGTTTGCGGCAATAAAAACATTTTCAAATGTGCTGGAATACCCGGTTAATATGAAAGGGGAGTGGAATAATTTTTTTAAAAATGAAAATCCACTTATTCTTGAGCTTGCCTGTGGGCGGGGCGAATATACTGTTGGTATGGCTAAATTATTTCCGCAACAGAATTTTTTGGGTGTTGATGTTAAAGGTAACCGGATGTTTATCGGGGCAAAAAAATGCCTGGCAGACAATTTAGTGAATACCGGTTTTTTAAGAACCCAGATTGAAAAACTACCGGATTATTTTGAAGCAGGTGAAGTAGCTGAAATCTGGATCACATTTCCCGATCCGCAGTTACGTATTTCAAAAGCAAAAAAAAGGCTTACGCATCCGCGGTTTTTAAGATTGTATCAGCAAATTTTAACGCCCGGAGGCTTTATTCACCTGAAAACAGACTCTCCGGATTTATATAGGTTTACAAAAAAAGTCGCTCAGCTTTATGATTTAATAATTGCTGAAGATTCGGATAATGTTTATGCTGAGCCGGATGTTAAAGAGGAGCTTACAATAAAAACCCATTACGAAAGCCTGGATATTGCACAGAGTAAAAAAATACATTACCTGAAATTTACTTTGCCCATAGTTTTAACAAATATTGATGAACAACTGCAGGAAATATTAAGAGCCGATGAATAACTGGATTGAAGGAGAAGATTTTTATTACAATGAACAGGGTTTTATTGTACTTACTGCCAAATATCATCTTGACAGGGGGCATTGCTGCGGCAATGGCTGCTTGCATTGCCCTTTTGAATATGTAAAAGCCCCTCCTAAATCCTCCCCCGAAGGGAGGACTTTAGAAGACTCTAAAAAATAATGTAACTTATCTGCTATGAAAAAGAAAATCTTTAAAAAAATTCTTACTGCTCAAACCCCTTCCCCCCGGGGGAAGGATGGGAAGGGGCCTTATAGTTTTTTTGCTGATGTTTATGATGTAGTAAGACAGATACCAAAGGGTAAAGTAACATCATACGGCGCTGTTGCTGCATACCTGGGAATTAAACTAAGTGCCCGTATGGTAGGCTGGGCAATGAATGCAGCGCATACTGCAAAACCAAAAGTGCCTGCACAAAGAGTTGTAAACAGAAATGGCATGCTTACCGGTAAACATCATTTTGCTACACCAACTGCCATGGAGGAGTTGTTAAAAAAAGATGGCGTAACGGTTAAGAATGATACTGTAGTTGATTTTGAAAAGCGTTTTTGGAATCCTTCGAAAGCATTGGCTTTATAATTTAAACGGCAAACTCCTTTTTAATACTTACTTTACTGTATCGGCATTTTTAAAGACAATTTTATGAGCAATACTTTACTTACAGGCAATGTTACTTTTGTTAATCATGAGAAAAAATATATCATTATTGAGTATGAAGTAAACGGAAAAAAGAAAGTGGTAAACGGAAGTGTTGAAACAAAGCTGCTTAAAAAGAAGCATATTTTTCATATTGGAGATACTGTAAATTTTACTGTAGCCCTTTCGGGCCGGGGAGACCGAATGACAGCTTCTGATATTCAGTTCCTGTACAACACAGCCCTTGATGTATTAATTAATAAAGCCAAAACCGAAAATAATTTTATTGGTTACTTAAAAATAGTTGACGACAAATATTATGTAAAAGAAATTGACAGCTATTTGTTTTTCCCCGTTCCACTGTCACCGTGGCAAATAAAACCAACAGAGGCAGAATTAAATGAAGCGGTAACCTTTGCTTTGGAAAACACGGAGAAGAAAGAAAAAATTACGGCTAAGCTTTATAACAATAAATATATTCCAGCATTTTATACAGCTGTTAAATTAAATAAGGCAAATACCCCTGTTGATGCAACAGTTTATAAAGTAACGCCGCACGGCATTTATTTAAATTTAATTGAAGACAAGATTCAGGTTAAACTTCCTTTTAAAGAAGATGTGCAGGTAAATGATATTATTACCGTTAAAATTGTTTACTTAAGTCCGGCAAAAATCATTGTTGAAGAAGTATAAAACATTAAGCTTTGCCAAAGTTTAAAACTTTGGAAAAGCTTTTTTAACTGTAGTAGGGGCTTATCATTAAATAAACCACAACACCGGTAACCGCCACATAAAACCAAAGCGGCCAGGTAATTCTTACCAGTTTTTTATGTTGTTCATATTCGCCGGTAAGTGCCCTGTATGCTGTAAATAAAATAAAAGGTAAAACAATTGCTGCCAGGGGGATATGTGTTATCAGGATAAAATAATAAACCATCCTCAAATTTCCGGCAAGCGTTTTTTCATCAATACTTATAATGCCATCATGGTTTAAATCGCCATACCTGGTATCGCCTGCCAGCAAATGATGGGCTATATAAGAGAGTAAAAACAAAACTGATAATAAAATGGCTGTCAGCATTATTTTTTTATGCAGCCTATATTTTTTTTGCTTAGCAGTAAAAAGCCCTGCCAGTAATAAAACCGCAATTATTGAATTTATAACAGCATTTGCTTTTGCAAATACATGCACATTAAACCCCAGATCAACGTCAAGTTTGTA
>JANMWP010000332.1:0-7940 GCA_031394065.1 Chitinophagaceae bacterium | reverse complement strand
CATCTGTTGCAGGTAAGAATCATCTTCGGTTTCCAGGTCTTCGTTATTTTCAGTTATGCTTTCCAACTGCTGTTCGGTATGGGATGTGAGGGGTTCGGTTACCTGTGCATACGAACACCAGGGTATAAAAAACATGAATATAAATGTCAACAAAATCCTCATTCCTTTTTTGTTTTAAAATTCATGATCAGTAAAACACCGGGTGAAAATCCAAGTTGGGGATGATAGCTTGCAGAAATATCCAATCGCAAATTCTTCCAGGCAATACCTGCACCTGCATAAGCAGTTGTTGACCCGCTTATAAAACCTGCTTTTGCAAAAAACTGCTTGGCAAACTGATATTGCAAACCTGCAATAATATTAACCGCTTTATCTTCTTCTTTAATAATTTCACTGCTGATAAAAAATCTATCTGAGGCATCATAACCCAACCCAATTTTATAAGCAGCAGCAAGTTTTTCATTGCTATTTTTTCCCAACTTGCCCCCAACCGGATTATAAACATGTAAACCGGCATTTAATTTATCGGTTAAATGCAGCATGGCACCAATTTCAAAATTTATTGTGGAAGCATTTCCATAGGCAGGAATTCTATAGCCATAATAATTAAACTGAACACCAACATCTACCAGCTTGCCTAATTTTCGGGCATAAGCAAGCCCAATTTTATTTTCATTAAAATTTTTAAAGCCGGCATAATTTATTTGTATTCCAAAATTGCCCAAACGGGTTGGTAAAGAAGCCCCCAGCGTATAAACACTGGTTTCACTTAACAAAAATCTTCTTTCGCCAAAAACACCTATCCCTGCTGATTTTGATTGAGCCAGTGCCGCCTGGTTGCCAGTAAAAGAAAGCGGATCATTTTGGTTTTTACTATATGCCGATAAACTAATAGATGGCTGTGCAAGCGAATAACGTAGTGACTGCGCCACAAGTTGGCTAAAGCAAAAAATTAAAAGGGGTAATAATAAAATTTTAGTTTTCATAATTATTACGTTTTAATAGTTAGAGAAACTAAGGTAATAAAGAGTAAATTAAAATGCAAATTTTTGATAATATTTATAAAGGAATAATTGATTAACCCGTTGGCGGAGTTAATTTTTATTCATTTATGTTATAAAGCTAAAAATAGGAATTTAATGTATTTTCCCACCAACCCCACCTATTTAGGTGGGTACACCCACCTGTAAGGGTTAATTGACCCACCTTTACAGGTATATTCTCCCACCTTAAACCCAAATTAACCCACCTGTGTACCTTAATTAGCCCACCCCTGATGGTTAATTGACCCACCCTCTTAACCGAATTAACCCACCCCTTTACCTTAGTTTACCTACCTGCTTACCCAAATTAACCCACCCTGCTACCCAAATTAACCCACCCTGCAGATGGGGTGAATTAACCTAAAAGGTTAATTGTATTTAGGTTTGAGGTGGGGTTGAGCCTTTTAATACCTTAACTGAAAACTTTCTTAAGCCCATGTAAAATGGGCTTATAAACGACAACCTGGCAATAATAAATATGCCTTACAAATTAACTCCGCCAACAGGTTAACTCTGCCAACATGTTTGATTACTTTTGCGGAATGCAAATTTTAGATGGAAAAATAGTTTCTGAGTCTGTAAAAGAGAAGATTAAGCAAAAAATGCTTCAGTTTAAAAGCAATGGTAACAAAACACCGCACCTGGCTGCTGTTTTGGTTGGCAGCAATGGTGCCAGTGAAACCTATGTGGCCAGCAAAGTTAAAAATTGTGAAGCCGTTGGATTTAAGAGCAGCCTTATCCGGTTTGATGAGAATATTTCAGAAAGCGAATTGATTACAGCCATTGAAAAACTAAACAATGATAAAGACATAGATGGCATATTGGTTCAGCTTCCTTTACCTAAACAAATTAACGAAGAAAAAATAATTAATCTCATCAATCCTGATAAAGATGTAGATGGTTTTCATCCCATGAGTATTGGTAAAATGGTACAGGGATTACCCACTTTTATTCCGGCAACACCTTACGGTATTTTATTAATGCTTGAACATTATAAAATTGAAACCAGTGGTAAACATGCGGTAGTGATTGGCCGAAGTAATATTGTGGGCCGCCCCATCAGCATACTGCTCAGCAGAAATACTTATCCCGGAAACTGTACAGTAACGGTTTGTCATAGCCGTACCAATAATTTAAAAGAAATTTGCCTGCAGGCAGATATTATTATTGCCGCTTTGGGCATACCGGAATTTTTAAAAGCTGATATGGTAAAAGAAAATGCAGTAGTTATTGATGTAGGGATAACAAGGGTTGCTGATGCAACAAAAAAGTCGGGCTTTGCCATTAAAGGCGATGTTGATTTTGCAAATGTGGCTCCCAGGTGCAGTTACATAACCCCTGTACCGGGTGGTGTAGGATTGATGACCATTGCGGCTTTACTGATGAATACTTTTACAGCTGCCGGATTAAAAATTAAAAATTGACAACTTTCAACCATCAGGTTTTAACCAATAATGCGCTTCCTGTAATGGAGCATTTTTATACCATACAGGGCGAAGGCTATCACCAGGGAAGAGCCGCTTATTTTATCCGCCTGGGCGGATGCGATGTGGGCTGTGTGTGGTGCGATGTAAAAGACAGCTGGGATGCTGATAAACATCCAAAGTTCAATAGCGAATACTTAATAGCCAATATTGAAAAGACTGCGGCAAAGCTTGTTGTGATTACAGGTGGCGAACCTTTAATGCATAACCTGGATGAGTTAACTGCTTCACTTCAATCAAAAGGTTTTGAAACAAATATTGAAACATCAGGCGCACATCCATTAAGCGGCAGCTGGAACTGGATTTGTTTATCTCCTAAAAAATTTAAAGCGCCCTTACCGGAAATTTTACCACTTGCCAATGAATTAAAAGTGGTGGTATTTAATAAATCTGATTTTGAATGGGCCGAAAAATATGCTGCCCTGGTTTCGCCGACATGCAAACTTTACCTGCAGCCCGAATGGGATCAGGCATCTGTTGTTACTCCGTTAATTATAGAATATATAAAACAAAAGCCGCAGTGGGAGCTATCACTGCAGATACATAAGTACATCAATGTTCCTTAAAAGAAAATGTTATAATTCTCCTTAAAGAATAAAACGGCATTGTTTTCGTTTTACCTTTATCCAACGAATAAATATAAATGCTACACATAAAATCTATTGCCTCAAAAGTATTTCTTTCATTCTTAATTTTTAATTTTTCATTCTTAATTTCTACCGCACAATGGTACGATCCTGAAAAAGTAAATAAGAAAGCCGGTGAAATTTACGGCCAGGCTTATGAAGAAGCCACTACCGGTAAATATACTGCTGCTCTTAACCACCTGGATCAAGCACTTGTATTAGACCCGAAATTTGTAGATGTATTTTTATCCCGTGCCGGCATTTATGCCGAATTAAAAAATTATGCTGCTTCGGTTGCAGATTTTGAAACAGGATTAAAAATGGATTCAGTTTATTCAAAAACTTATTTACTTCCTTATTCTATTTCACTGGCAGGTGTTGGTAAATTTCAACAGGCTTTAAATGCCGTTACTGAATTTTTAGCTAACCCCACATTAAATCCGCAAAGTATTAAAGCAGGCAACTACCGTAAATCAGTTTATACTTTTGCCATAGATTATGAAAAAAAACATCCGGCAAAAGATTATATTTTTTCGCCCATAAATTTAGGCGACAGCATAAACACAAAAGATCTGGAATACTTTCCTTCACTAACCATTGACGGCAAAA
Source organism: Chitinophagaceae bacterium (assembly GCA_031394065.1). Lineage (GTDB taxonomy): Bacteria > Bacteroidota > Bacteroidia > Chitinophagales > Chitinophagaceae > Ferruginibacter. Next base: position 4,178 of record JANMWP010000332.1, on the reverse strand, counting down.
AAATGATCTTTACCCGACGTATTGCCAGTGACGAAGATTTTTATGAAAGTAATTTTGTAAATGGAAAATGGAGCAGGGCCGAACCGCTGGGTGGTAAAGTAAATACCAACCTCAATGAGGGTGCTCAAAACATTTCGCAGGATGGGCAACTGTTGATTTTTACCGGCTGTAATTACCCCGAAGGAGAAGGCAGTTGTGATTTGTATTTTTCTATCAAAACAAATAACGGCTGGAGTGAGCCGCAGAACCTAGGCCCTGTTGTTAATACAGATTTTTGGGAATCGTCGCCTTCCTTATCGCCGGATAAAAGAGATCTTTATTTTGCAAGCAGCCGGGCCGGAGGCTTTGGTGGCCGCGACATTTGGGTAACGCACCGGTTACCAACAGGTAAGTGGAGCCGCCCCGAAAATTTAGGCGAAGCAGTAAACACAAGCGGCGATGAGAGCTGCCCCTTTATGCATGCCGATAATGAAACACTTTACTTTAACAGCAATGGTCATCCGGGCTATGGAATGACAGATTTATTTTTAAGTAAAAAAGTAAACGACAGCAGCTGGGTTGTTGCAGAAAACCTGGGTTACCCAATAAATACCATTGATGACCAGGGCTCTTTAATTGTAGCCGCAGATGGCAAAACAGCATATTATGCCAGTGATGGAACAGATACCAAAGGTGGACTGGACCTGTATTCTTTTCAGTTAAGAGAAGACATCAGGCCATTAAAAACCTTGTGGGTTAAAGGAAAGGTATTTGATAAAAAAAACAATGCAGGTTTACCGTCGGCTGTTGAGTTAACTGATTTAAAAAGTGGTAACCTCATCAGCAAAATACAAACCGATGAAGATGGTAATTACCTGGTTACTTTACCCGTTGGAAAAGATTATGCCTTTAATGTAAACCGCCGTGGTTATTTATTTTATTCAGATAATTTTTCACTTGCAAAAAACAGTCCTGATTCCGACTTTATTGTAAACATTCCATTACAACCCATCGAAAAAGGTGCAACCATTGTTTTAAAAAATATCTTTTTTGAAACAGGAAAATTTGAATTGAAAAGCGAATCAAAAAGCGAACTGAATAAACTGGTTTCTCTGCTAAAGGATAACCCTGATTTAAAAATTCAGATTGACGGACATACTGATAATGTGGGGCAGGAAAAAGATAATCAGTTACTTTCTACCAACAGGGCAAAGTCTGTTGTAGCCTATTTATTGAGCAAAGCCATTAACACACAACGTCTTACTTACAAAGGATTTGGATCAACAAAACCTGTTTCAGATAATTTAACAGAAAAAGGCAAATCATTAAACCGCCGTACAGAACTTTCCATTATAAGTAATTAAATATTTTATTTATTATTGTTATGCATTTCAATCTTTATTGCCCTATGCACAATGATTTACTTTACCAGATTGCCCTAACCCTTGTACCAAACATTGGCGATGTACACGCCAAAGCATTGGTGAATACATATGGCGATGCCCAATCTATTTTTAAAGCAAAGAAAAAAGACCTGGATCATTTGGAAGGAATTGGAACCGTAAGAGCCAAATCCATAAAAAATTTTACAGATTTCAGCAGCTCCGAAGAAGAAATAAAATTTATTGAAAAATATAAGATCACGCCGCTTTTTATCACAGATGAAAATTATCCAAAACGCTTATTAAATTGTTACGACAGCCCTGCATTGCTTTACTACAGGGGCAATGCTGATCTGAATACTTCAAGAATTATTTCCATTGTCGGCACCCGTAGTAATTCTGATTATGGTAAAATGGTTTGCGAAAAATTTATTGACAATCTGCAATCAGAAAATATTTTAATAGTAAGCGGCCTGGCATTCGGTATTGATACCATTGCACATAAATCGGCATTAAAAAATAACCTGCAAACTGTTGCTGTGCTTGCACATGGGCTCGACAGAATATATCCGGCACAAAATAAAACCCTTGCCAAACAAATAACTGAACAGGGCGGTTTAATTACAGAATTTATCAGCAACACAAACCCCGATAAACAAAATTTTCCCAAACGAAACCGTATTGTTGCCGGCATTTGCGATGCAGTTGTTGTAATTGAAAGCAGCAAAAAAGGAGGCTCACTCATTACTGCCGAACTGGGTAACGGTTACAATAAAGATGTTTTTGCCATTCCCGGCCGCATTAGTGATTTAAAAAGCGAAGGTTGTAATTATCTTATTAAAAACAATAAAGCCGCACTCATAAATTCTGCACAGGATTTTCTTGAAATGATGAACTGGACTTCAACCCCTAAATCATCAGCAAAAAAACAAAGAGAACTGTTTATTGAATTAACCCCCGATGAAAAAATTGTTGTGGATATTTTACAACAACAGGACAGCATTCAGATTGATGAACTGTATTTTAAAAGCGGTTTAAGCAGCAGCGCCGTGGCAACTGCATTGTTGATGCTGGAAATGCAGAATGTGGTTTTAAGCCTGCCTGGCAAAGTTTACAAACTGGCCTGATCTAATTTTTAATTTTTAATTTTTAATTCTGTACCATACCTTTGCCTATGGCAACAATAAATAACTCCACAACTAAAGGCAAATCGGGCAAATTATACGAAGGCTTAACGTTTGATGACGTTTTACTCATGCCCGCCTATTCTCAGATTTTACCACGTGATGTAAATATCAGCACAAAACTTACAAAAACCATTACGCTTCAGGTGCCCATGCTTAGTGCAGCCATGGATACGGTAACCGAGGCTTCTCTGGCTATTGCACTTGCAAGAGAAGGCGGGCTTGGTATTTTACACAAGAACATGAGCATTGATCAGCAGGCCGACCAGGTACGCAAAGTAAAAAGAAGTGAGAACGGATTGATACTGGACCCAGTAACTTTAAGCCCCGATGCAACCATTGGCGAAGCCTTACGCCTGATGCGGGAAAACAAGATTGGCGGTATTCCCATTGTAGATGCAAACCATAAATTAGTAGGCATACTCACCAACCGCGACCTTCGTTTTGAAACCAATTATAAAGGCAAAGTGAGTTCGGTAATGACAAAAGAAAATCTGATTACTGCACCCGAAGGCACCGATTTAAAAAAAGCAGAACTCATTTTCAAAAAAAATAAAATTGAAAAATTGCCGGTGGTAAACAAGGCCGGTAAATTAATTGGCCTGGTAACTCTCAGCGATATTTTAAAATTAAAATCTCACCCACATGCCGTAAAAGATTCTTTTGGCCGGTTATTGGTTGGTGCCGGTGTTGGCATAACCAGCGATACCATGCAACGGGTTGAAGCCTTATACAAAGTTGGTGTTGATGTGATTTGCCTGGATAGCGCCCATGGCCATACCAAAGGTGTTATTGACACTTTAAAAAAGATTAAAAAAACATACAAAAATATACAGGTTATTGCAGGTAATGTAGCAACCGGTGCAGGCGCAAAAGCGCTGGCCGATGCCGGTGCAGATGCCGTGAAAGTTGGTATAGGACCGGGTTCTATCTGTACCACCAGAATTGTAGCCGGTACAGGCGTACCGCAAATTACTGCGGTGATGGAAGCGGCAGCAGCCTTAAAAAATAAAAAAATTGGTATCATCAGCGATGGTGGTATCCGGTATACCGGCGATATGGTAAAAGCACTTGCTGCCGGTGCCAGTTGTGTAATGATGGGTAATGTTTTTGCAGGTACAGAGGAAAGCCCTGGCGAAACAATTATTTATGAAGGGCGCAAGTTTAAATCGTATAGAGGCATGGGTTCGCTTGGTGCAATGGCGCAAGGCAGTAGCGACCGTTATTTTCAAGATGTGGAAGATGATATAAAGAAATTTGTACCAGAAGGTATTGAAGGGCGTGTGGCGTTTAAAGGTAGTTTAAAAGAAGTAGTACATCAATTTACAGGGGGTTTAAAAGCTGGTATGGGCTATTGCGGAGCCGCTAATATAAAGGCTTTGCAAGCAAATAGCCAATTTGTAAAAATTACCAATGCAGGTATGAAAGAAAGCCATGCACATGATATTTTTATAACAAAAGAAGCTCCGAATTATAGTAGGTAGCCCCTCGCCTGTGGCGAGGGGAAGTAAGTCTTTGGAGAAAGAAAATTCGCAATTAGCGTAAATGATAAAGTTTTTAGCCCAGCAAAGAAGTAGCAATGTGCATCCTCATTGGCGTCGCACATTTCGTCTTTATATCTTTATTCATCTTT
>JANMWP010000230.1:0-1500 GCA_031394065.1 Chitinophagaceae bacterium | reverse complement strand
GGATGATAAAGAAACGGCTGCCTTTACAGATACCGGTGTATGGAGTACCAAAGCCATTAAGGAAGCCAGACTTTTTGGAAAAGTTGAAATTGTTTGCAGCAGTAAAGAAAGTAATTTCAGTTTTATTCCAAAAGATTTTGCTGTACCCAATGATGCAAAATATCTGCACATAACTACCAACAATACCATTTACGGTACGCAGTGGCAAAAGATACCTAAAACCAGCAATAGCCTGGTGGCCGATATGAGCAGTGATATTTTCAGCAGGGTATTGGATTTTAATGCTTTTGATCTGATATATGCCGGTGCACAAAAAAATATGGGGCCGGCTGGCGTAAACCTGGTGGTGGTTAATAAAAACATATTGGGTAAAGTAAAACGCAGTATTCCAACCATCATGGATTACTGCAATCACATTAAAGAAGGCAGCATGTTAAACACACCGCCTGTTTTTGCGGTTTATGTTTGTTTGCTTACTTTAAGATGGTTAAAAGCACAGGGTGGTGTGGCTGCCATTGAAAAACTGAATACTGAAAAAGCAACTTTATTATATGCGGCTATTGACGAAAGCCCTTTATTTACCGGCACTGTAAATAAAGAAGACAGAAGTAAAATGAATGTTTGTTTTGTTATGAACGATACATCGCTTGAAGAACCATTTTTACAGTTTACAAAAGAGCAGGGTATTGTTGGCATTAAAGGGCACAGGCTGGTTGGCGGTTTCAGGGCATCGTTGTATAATGCATTACCAGTTAGCAGTGTGCAGGTGTTAACCCGGTTAATGAATGAGTTTGCATTACTACATGCATAATTCAATTTTAGAAATTTACAATAATTAATTTACAATAACATGGTAACTATATCTCCCTTTAAAGCCCTGAGACCCGCAGCAGAACTGGCGAAGCAGGTGGCATCACGCCCTTATGATGTACTGAACAGTAAGGAAGCAAAAACAGAAGCACAGGGCAATAATGTTAGTTTTTTACACATCACCAAAAGCGAAATTGATTTACCTGAAACCATTGACATACATGCACAAGAAGTGTATGATAAGGCAAAAGAAAACCTGGATGCTTTTTTAAGCCGTAATATTTTATTCAGGGAAAGTAAAGCCTGCTATTATATATATGAGTTGCAGATGAACGGAAAAAGTCAGACAGGTTTGGTTTGCGGAAGCTCGGTTGATAATTATGAGAATGGCCTGATAAAAAAACATGAATTTACCCGGCCGGAAAAAGAGCTGGACAGGATCAATCATATTAAAACAACCGGTGCACAAACCGGCAATGTCTTTTTAGCCTACCGAAATGTAGCAGAGATTGATGAGCTGATCAATAAATGGAAAGAAAAAAGTCCGGTTTATAATTTTACTGCATATGATTAAAAACAAAATACAATTTGTTTTTTAAACGACGATGACACCATTGAAAGAATATCGAACCTGTTTAAAGAAAAAGTACCCTGCACTTATATTGCCGATGGACACCACCGGGCGGCTTC
>JANMWP010000226.1:0-2229 GCA_031394065.1 Chitinophagaceae bacterium | reverse complement strand
TTCTGTCAATGTTATTTTTTCAGCCGGCATATCATGCTCTTCCTGAATTTCGGCAATAAACATAGATGGTTCCAGTTCCTTGCCATCGTTTTTATATTTTGCATAAGAGATATACAAATGTTTTTCTGCACGGGTTAAAGCTACATAAAATAAACGACGTAATTCTTCATCGGCCTCCCCCTGGCCCCCTCCAAAAGAGGGGGAACTGGCAAACATTGTGTCCGGAAATTTATATCCTCCGCCGGGCTTGCGTTTCTTTTCCCAAAAAGAAGCATTGGCACCTGCAAAAAAAACATATTCAAACTCAAGACCCTTGCTGCCATGCGTTGTTAACAGGTTTACCCCTTTATCGTTACCGGAAACTTTATTCATGGGTAAAGCAATGCCTTCTTTTTCCATCAGGTCAAAAATGCTGATGAGTTCTTTCAGATTTAGTAACTGATTACGACTGGTTTCATCTTTAATAAAATCAAACAAGGCGGCAAGCAATTGCATCAATGCAATTTTATCTTCGCTCTGCATGATATAATTTAAAACTCCTGCATGTTGAATGATTTGCTCAAATAATTGCTGCAAAGTGATATTGGATACATCAGCAATCAGCGTTTCTATCATAAAACTGAATTGCTTCAAGTCTTCATGAATACCGGTGTCAAATAAATTTTGCGCCGGTTTATTTGCTTTGTCAAAAAGCAGTTTGCGTATGGAAGTCTGCTCTCCTTTATATTTCAGCGTATTGGTTTCAACAGTAATTTTTGCAATTTCGATGGGCGGAATTTTGTAAAAATCAAAATGCAATATTTCAAACAGCATTTCATCGCCACCATAAGGTGTGTCATGCTCTGCATTCAGATAACGCAGCAACTGTACGATTTTATTGCTGAAAGGATGCACCAGCACATCAATACTGCGCTTGCTGTAAAACGGAATATTTTTCAGCCGGAAATAAGCCGCCAGCTCTTCGCCGTATTTATTTTCTTTATAAATAATGGCAATTCTTCCCGGCTCAATATTTTGTTTTATTAAATCAGCTACCCGGTTGGTAATATCTGCCATTTCATCTTTTGCCGAATTGTATTCGTGTAAAACCGGTTTATTGGTTAACTGGTTTATTTGTTTATTAGACGAAATTAATTCTTTGCTAAGACCTTCAATTTGCTTAACCAATCTTTCTTCATTACGGTTGATGAGTGTTTTAGAAATATCCAGAATGGGTTGTGTGCTGCGGTAATTGCTGGTTAATACAACCGTCATCAGGTCTGCTGTGTAGCGGTTTGCAAAGTCCAGCATATTCTCCACATTGGCTCCCTGGAACCTGTAAATACTCTGGTCATCATCGCCTACCACAAAAACATTGGGTTTATCCCAATAGTTGATGAGCAGCTGCACCAGTTTATTTTGTGTGCCGCTTGTATCCTGGTATTCATCCACCAGCAGGTATTGAAATCTTTCCTGGTAATTGGCAAGAATATTTTTGTTTTCCTCAAACACCTTTATCACCCAGTTTATCATATCATCAAAATCGTAGCGGTTTCTTTTCCGCATCAGGTTTTGAAAATTAGCAAACTCATTTACTGCCGCCTGCAGTTTTTCCATTTTTTCTTTTTCCTCCTCGATCTTATCGGTACGTACATCGCCTTTCTTAAATTCTTTCACCGCACGTTTGGCAATATATTCATCGCGGTTGGGTAAATCATTTATATAAGTGTCAATCCTTTCATTAATAAATTCTGCCGACCAGCCTTCCCGTTTCATGGATGAAAATAAATTACGCAGATTATTTATTTCGTAATACACATCGCCCCGGTATCTTTTTAAAGAATGGCCTTTTGGGAATGCATCAATCAGTTGTTTAAACAGTTCAATACTTTCCAGTTCCGACACCGCATCCAGTGAAGATTTTTCAAACAGATTCAGGTTATCCTGTATCACATCATTACAAAAAGCATGAAAGGTGTAGATGTTTACTTTGTAAGCATCGGCACCAATAAACTGTTGCAGCCGCTTACGCATAGCAATGGTACCGGCATCGGTGTAGGTAAGACAAAGAATATTTTCGGGCAGTGCATCGGTATCCAATAATATTTTTCCGATACGTGCTGCTAAAATTTGTGTTTTGCCTGTGCCGGGGCCGGCAATCACCATTACCGGTCCATCAATAGTGTCAACAGCACGGCGCTGTTCATTATTTAATTTTTTATATTCTTCAGAGAATTTATTTTGCAGTAT
>JANMWP010000166.1:0-2242 GCA_031394065.1 Chitinophagaceae bacterium | reverse complement strand
AGCAAATGCATAAAACCTTCAACAGCATAAAGGCATTCCTTACTGTTTCCATAATCTGGTGGGCATTTGTTACAGCTGCACAAAACCCGCCTGCTTATGAATCCATTTCTACCGCCCAGGGTTTATCGCAGGGAATGGTATTTGATCTTTTGCAGGATAAAGAAGGTTTTATTTGGGTGGCCACCAAAAACGGGTTGAACCGTTATGATGGTTACAGTTTTAAAATTTTCGCCAACGACCCCTACAATGCACATTCCCTAAGCAGCAATACCGTTGTAAAACTTTTTGAAGATTCAAAAGGCCGGATATGGGTTGGTACAGAAAATGCCGGATTAAATATCTACGATAAGCAAAGCGGAAAATTTTACCGCATCACACACAGTAATTCAAACCCGGCCAGCCTTTCGGGCAATGGTATCAGATCAATATTGGAAATGCCCGATGGTAGAATATTGGTAGCCACAGATGTTGCAGGATTAAATATTGTTGAACCTGGTAAGGATTTTTTTGCAAAAGATGCCGCACCCGTTGTTACCAGGCTTAGCTTACCCAATGATGAACACGTGTACGGTATGGGAAAAGATACAAACGGAATTACCTGGATTGGCGGTATGGATGGAGCTGTGTACCGGTTTGATCCGCTGAAGAATAATTTTATAAAACTGAACAATGGAATACTGCTTAATGATGGTTACCTGAACCCCGATGGCAGTAAATTAATCAATAGTAATCTCTACCTCTCCGACGGAAAAGATATATTTCCATTATTCAACAGCAATAAAACACCAGCAGGCAATATCATCTTTAAACCCAAAGAACAACTTTGGGAAAACCACCACAGGGAGGAGTATTTTTATAGTGTTTATAAAAACGAGCCCGGCAAAGCAGTAAACTGGAACGAGCCATTACCTGAAAATACAGTAAGAATATGCTATCCCTTTATTATCGACCGCTCAGGAATATTATGGTCAGGTTCTGTAGGGTATGGTTTACGCAAATACAATACTGCCAACAGTAAATTCAAAACACTGGCCACCGGTAATAGTATCCGCCTGATCATTCCTGCTGCGAGCAACGATATTTTCATCGTTAATTTTGCTTATAAATGGATGAAGTTAAAAGACAATGAACTTATAGATAATGCATTTCAAAAAATACCATCCCTAAATCAGATCGATAATTTTATTATTGCTTCAACCGGCGATTACTGGATAAAAAGTGATGAAACAGGTTACTTCAAATACAATCCGGTTTCAAATAAATTACAGCCATACCCGGGTATCAATACTAACCAGTCGTTTGGAAAAAAGCAACCATTTATTGAAGACAGCAAAGCCAATATATGGTTGCCAGGGCAAGATGGCAGCTTTACTTTATTGAATACAGTTACCGGTAAGCTGGATAGTTTTAATATAAATAAAGATGCAGCAAAGATTATTTGTACGGCCCTGTATGAAGATAAACTAGGGATATGCTGGATTGGCACAGAAAATGGCTTTGTTAAAGCAACCTTCAATAACAACAGCGTTTCGTTGCCACAAATAAAATGGTTTTACAATAACAGCAGCAACAGAAATTCGCTTAATTACAATCATGTTTCCTGCTTTTTAGATGACCCATCTGCCCCTAACAAATATTTATGGATTGCAACCAAAGGAGGCGGCCTGAACAGGTTAGACAAAGCCACCGGCGATTTTTTTCACCTTACAACAAAAGATGGCTTACCTGATGATGTAGTGTATGGCATATTGCCAGATGATGCAGGCAATATATGGGGTAGCACCAACAAAGGTATTTTTTGCCTTACCACAACAAAAAATAATAATGGCAACAAATGGGTCTTTCATAATTTTACCAAAGCAAATGGTTTGCAGGATGATGAATTCAATACTGGCTCCTACGCTAAATTACCTAATGGAAACCTTGCCTTTGGCGGGGTTAACGGGCTGAATATTTTTGATCCCAAAGAAATACTGGTGCCCGGTTTTATGCCCAATGTTTTTATCACAGATATTCTCATCAATAACCATTCTGTTTCACCGGGAGATAATACGGAAGTACTGCAAAACACCATTGAACAATCAAAAAATATTACGCTTACGCATTTACAGGATATTCTTACCCTTGAATTTTCATCGCTTGATCTTACCGCTTCCAATCAAAATAAATACCGCTACCAATTGGTGGGTGTGGATAAGGATTGGGTTGAATCTGGTACCCGCCGCACAGCAACTTATTTACA
>JANMWP010000144.1:0-3462 GCA_031394065.1 Chitinophagaceae bacterium | reverse complement strand
CGGTCTTTGTTTCAAATACTTCCCAATCTTCCAGTCCCCACCAAATACCCCAGTAATGACTGTCGCCTTCGGTAAAACTTTCCTTGTGCCCCCAACCATTTTTGGGCGACGTGGAAACATACGGCCTGGTTCCATCAAATTCTTCCACCCATTTTTTCAGGCTATCCTGGAACAACCGTTTATAATCGTTCCATACTTTAGCAGAATCGGCTCCATGTAAATTAAATTGATTTTGCCAGCCCCAGTTTTTCCAGGCTTCTTCCACTTCGTTATTGCCGCACCACAATACAATGCAGGGGTGGTTGCGTAATCTTTCAATCTGATATTTTACTTCTTCCCGTACATTATTCATAAATGTATCATCGCCGGGATACATGCCACAGGCAAACATAAAATCCTGCCAAACCATGATGCCCAGAGAATCACAGAGATCATAAAAATCATCAGACTCATACACACCACCGCCCCAAACACGGAGCATATTCATGTTGGCGTCTTTGGCGCTCTGCAACATTCTCCTGTAATCGGCTTTTGTTAACCTTGGTAAAAAGATATCGCCGGGTATCCAGTTGGCTCCTTTAGCATAAATGGGTTTGCCATTTTTTTCAAAATAGAATGATGTGCCGATGGAATCTTTTTGTTGAATGAGTTTTACAATTATATTATGATCATTATTTATGGTGAATGATCTTTTTACGTTGGCAACTCTTAAGTATATTTTCTTCCAAATACCACAACCCACAAACTTCGGCCCCCAATCCCAACCAAACTGAAACTGCGCTTTGCGTACATAAACCCGATTATTATCCGGTAAAACCAAGGGTAGCCTTGATTTAGCAATACTGTCCACTTTATTTTGTGCCGATGCAAATTTTATCAGCAATACATTATTTGTTCTTTTGATCAATGGCTTCACATTCACTGTCCAACCCCTGAACATATTATCAGCCTGTAAAATTAATTTGCCATTGAGATACACATCGGCATAAGTATCAAGCCCATCAAGTACCAATTCAATATTTTTTTTAGCGAAAGTTTGTGCATCTACATTAAAAACAGTTTTGTACTCCCAGTCAGCTTTATCAATCCATTGCAGCTTGCTTTCATTATCCCGATAATAGGGATCGGGTATAAGTTTATTGGCCAGCAGATCAGTATGTACAGTTCCCGGCACTGTGGCTTTATACCATTTACTTTCTTTTTGATCTTTGAATTGCCAGTTTTGGTTTAGTTCGATGGAGATATTTTGGGCAAATATTGCACAAGGGGTAAAAAGTAATATGAAAAGTAATAAGCGCATCTTGTATTTTTAGCGCAGAGAAAATTAGATTAGGAGGATACGCAGAGAAAGACTCAGCGTAAAACTCAGCTTCTCTTTTTCTCAGCGTTGAAAAGATTGTGTAGTGAAAACATTATTTCTTTTATCTCAGCTTCATCAACAGTAACCGATTTCAGATTTTCCTTCATCGCTTCATTTGTATAACTCATCTTGCTGTCAATATTTATTCTTGCAGATGTATGAAATTCAATAGCAGCAGTTTTTTTAGCCAGCTCAATTATATTGTCCGCTCTTACGCCACTTCCGGGCATGATGATAATTCTTTCATCGGCCTGCTTAATCAATGCAGCAATGGTTTCGGCTCCATCCAAAGCAGCGGGCACTAAACCCGATGTAAGTATTCTTTCGCAACCAATCTCAATAATATCTTCCAAAGCCTGTCGGGCATCTGTAACACGGTCAAATGCCCGGTGAAAAGTTACGCCCAATGGATAAGCCAATGCTACTAATTCTTTACATCTTTTTTTATCAACAGTTCCGTCTGCATTCAACAAACCAATCACCACACCATCACAACCAAGCTCTTTACAAATTTTCACATCAGTTTTCATTACTTCAAATTCAGCATCGCTGTATAAAAAATCGCCGCCACGTGGGCGGATGATGGGATACAATTCTATCTGTAAATTTTTTCTTGCAGCTTTTATAAAACCATAAGATGGGGTAGTACCGCCTTCACCGGGATTATCGCATAACTCAATGCGGTGGGCACCTGCAGCCTGGGCGAGGAGGCAGCTTTCTATGTTAAAGCCTATTACTTCGAGTTTGAAATGCAGCCCCAAACCCCTAAAGGGGCTTTCAGCACTTTTGTTATCAGGGTGTAAGTTTTTCATCATAAACTTTAAAGCTTGAGGTCTAAAGTCCCTTTAGGGATTTAGGGCAGTAAGAATTTCGATGGATGTATCATATTCTCCTTATCGCTTTTCACACTAAACACAAATCCTTTCTGAATGGCATAGGCTCCATACTGTCCTTTTTTATTCATCGCCAAAAAACCAACCTGCAATGTTTTCGCTTTTTCTCTATCTCTTTTTACAATTCTTTCCACTGCTTTTTTACAGGCCAGTTCGGGAGCGTAGCCCTGTCGCATAAATTCAACCACCAGATGTGTTCCGCAAATACGAATCACTTCTTCGCCGGTACCACTACTGGTTGCAGCGCCAATTTCATTATCTACAAACAAACCTGCACCAATAATAGGAGAGTCACCTACACGGCCATGCAATTTAAAAGCCATGCCGCTTGTTGTTACAGCACCCGATAAATTGTCGGTCATGTCCATCGCCACCAATCCCATCGTATCATGATTGACACTGCCGTCTTCAAAATAATTAGGTGCAAATGGTCCATTTTGCTTTTTTCTTTCAATATTAATTACCGGTTTGTATTCACTTTTTATCAGCCATTCGGCATACGCTTTTTTTGCATCATCAGATAGCTCTGTACTTTCTAAACTAAATCCGTTTTCAAGCGCAAACTGTTGAGCGCCGGCACCAACTAAAATTACATGCGGCGTTTTTTCCATTACTTTTCTGGCAACAGATACCGGGTGTTTTATCCGCTCCAAACCTGCTACAGCACCACAATTGGCTTTGTGATCCATTATGCAGCTGTCTAATGTTACAATGCCATCCCTGTCGGGATAACCACCCAAACCAACACAACAATTTATTTCATTTTCAATGTGCATGGCACCGGCTTCTACTGCATCCAATGCGGTTCCTTTTGTTGATAATATTTTCCAGGCTTCGGCATTTACCGGCATACCACTATCCCAGGTAGAAATAACAATTGGTTTTGTGATTGCATCAAAATTATTTGATAATGTTTTTTTTGCAGTCAGCAATGGTGCTGTTAAAGCAGAGAGGTGTAAAAATTTTCTACGGTTCATATTTTATGGCCCCACCTATCCTCCCCCGGGGGGAGGGAAAAGTAGAAGATTGGTTTGAAGGTTAAGTAATTTTTTTGTACCGGGTATTTTTATTTCTATTTAGTTTCATTGGTGTCGCACTCTTGTACATCATGTCTTTCGTGAGCATTAATTACGGTCTATTCTTATTCTCCGCTTCGCTCTTCTCCATTTCTCTTCCCCTCGGGGGAAGGATAGGATGGGGCCCTTTATT
>JANMWP010000096.1:0-4659 GCA_031394065.1 Chitinophagaceae bacterium | reverse complement strand
TAGCATTGAAGCAATAAAAAAACTACAGAAAGACGGATTGAGCGAAGACATCAGCAAAGATTCTGAAAAAGAAGTACAGGATTTAACCGATAAATATATTTCGTTGGTAGAAAAACATTTAGAGGCAAAGGAAAAAGAGATTATGGCCGTTTAATAATACAGAACTTACATTATTTATGTTTCAACAGGCAATAGAAAAAGTTTTACAATTTACCCGTCCACTGCATACCATTTCCAGAACGTATGGGGGATTGGTTTTACCCGGCAGTTCTACTTTCTTTTTTGTAAACGATAATGGTGTGGCTATTACCTGCAAACATGTAATGGATTTGATACCGGCTGCTGAAAATATCAATCAGCAGTTTTTGAAATATAAAACCGAAAGAGATGCTATTCCAAATGATGGAAAGTATAAAAGAAATATCCAGGGCCTTCAATTAAAATACAAATACCTGCCCGAAACCACCGTTCAGCTAAAGAATAATTTTTTAAACTGTTTCGATAATATCAGTGAAATTACCTGCCATGCCCATCCCACACTTGATCTGGCCATTCTGGAATTTAAAGGTTTTAATAAAACATTTTATAATGGTCACGCAACATTTTTAAAAGACAGCAGCAGGATAACGCAAGGTAAAAGTTTAGGCCGCATTGGTTTTCCTTTTCCTGAGTTTAATAATTTTAAACACAATGCCGATACAGATGACATTGAATGGACCAATACCGGTAACCCAAATTCTCCTTCGTTTCCGATAGATGGCATTGTTACCCGTTTTGTTGCAACACAACCCGACAGTGGCATAACCGGTATTGAAATGAGCACACCCGGCCTTCGAGGACAAAGTGGCGGCCCGCTATTTGATACCGATGGAAGAATTTATGGAATGCAGTTTGCAACAAATCACCTGCACCTGGGATTTGATATGAAAGACTTTGAGATCATCAATAATGGCAAGAAAAATAAAATTTCAAATAACCCATTTTTACACGTTGGTATTTGTGTGCATGTTGACCGGATAAAAGATTTTTTAAAGGAAAAGAATATTGCTTTTACTGAAGCAGATTAAAATTAAAAACATCTACGCTACACTTTTCTATTGGCAAGATACACCCCCGTTAAAATCAGCAGCAGGCAACCGAATTGTTTTAAGCCTACCTCTTCTCCATAAATCATTCCCCAAAAATTTGCAATAATGGGTATACCATAAGTTACCATAGATGCAAAAACAGCTCCTGCCCGTTTTACCAACACATAAAATATTACAGAAGCAATTGCGGTAGCAAAAATTCCCAATAAGGCAGCATGCCCCGTTGAATACAATATTCCGGAGTTGGTTAAAGGCAAACTGAAATAACCGGTAAAATAAAGCACAATCAGTGCTGGTATGGCATTTAAGCTAAGTGCAACAGAGGCAATCTGCAATGAACCGATTTGCTGCAAATATTTATGTACCATATTAACATTGATACCGTAACAGATTGTTGCCAATACAACAAATGAAACATACATCAGGTTTTGGCTTTCGTGTAGGTGGCCTTTGCTTATCAATAACAGTAAACTGCCGGTAAATGCTATACAGATACCCAGTATTTTATTGGCAGATGTTTTTGAACTGAAGAACAAGGCACCGGCTATAATAACAAAGATTGGTGTTAATGAATTCAGGGTACCGGCAAGTGCACCATCTATGCCCAGTTCTGCTACGCAAAATAAGTAGGCTGGTAATAAACTGCCCAACACACCCGACATAAAAATAATCAACAACTTGTTTTTAGGAATTTTATTAAAATGCTTAACCGCAGCAGGAAGCAGTACAATGCCCGAAAAAATAATCCGCAATGATGCCAGCTGAAATGCTGATAAATGCAGCAATCCTTCCTTCATCATAATAAAGCTGCTGCCCCAAATTACAGACAGCAGTATAAAAATAAACCAGTTTATAAATCCTTTATTCAAAATGAATTATTGTTGGCGCAAAGTTGCCGTTTTTATCAGTATAAAAAAATCTTGTTTTAAAGAAAATATTCATTACCGCATTTTGAAAAATAATTTAAATGCATTAGGTTTACACAACCTCTCCTTCCTTATTATTTTATTAAACCTAAAAACAAAAAATCATGGGATTTATCAAGGAATTCAAAGACTTTGCCATGCAAGGCAGTCTTGTTGACATGGCTGTTGCCTTTGTAATGGGCGGCGCTTTCGGAAAAGTTATTTCATCTTTTACAGATGGCATTGTTTCTCCATTAATTGGTATGATCGGAGGAGCCGATCTGAGCAAAAACATGTATGTTCTCAAAGAAGCGGTGATGGATGCTTCCGGTAAAGTAGTTACAGAAGCCGTTGCTGTTAAATGGGGCGATTTTTTAACTGCTGTTATTAATTTCATTATCGTTGCCTTTGTTATGTTTTTGGTTATTAAATCCATAAATAAAATGAAGAAAAAGCAGGAAGAGGCGCCAGCAGGCCCCTCATCAACCGATGCTTTATTAATGGAAATAAGGGATTCACTGAAAAAGTAATTTTTCGATACAGCCTTTTTTTAAAAATGCAGTCTATATGGCTGCATTTTTTATAACAAAGAATAGTAAATCACCCAAAGTTTTTCCACATTCGGGATTGACAGCACCTGATGTTACAAAACTCTGTGAACTTATCAATACATTTGCCACTGCTTTTAACAGGCGCATTATTACACTACAATATTAATACAGGTGAGCAAAACATCGTACCAGATTAAGTTAGATCAGTTTGAAGGGCCTTTTGACCTGCTTTTGTTTTTTATAGAACGGGATGAACTGGATATTTACAATATTCCCATCACCAAAATAACTAACGATTTTCTGGATTATATCCATACCGGCGAAAAACTCAACATTGAGTTAAGCAGCGAATTTATTTTATTCATCAGTACGCTGATGCGTATTAAAGCAAAAATGCTTTTACCCCGTAAAGAGATTGATGCGGATGGAAATGAAATTGACCCAAGGCAGGAACTGATTAATAAAATACTGGAATACAAAAGATTTAAAGAAGCTGCTGTAAAAATGGCCGAGATGGAAGCTTTGCGGTTATTGATGGTAAAACGTGGTAACCTACAGAAAGAGATTTCGCAAATTGGAGAAGAGGCGGGTGAAGGAACAGAAATACAGACAGTAACGCTTTTTAAGCTGATGAAGGCTTTTGAAAAAGTTATTTTAAAATTACAGGAACGTAATTTAAGACCGGTGCATACTGTGGTGCAATATAATTACACCATGGAGGAAAGCCGGGAATACATGCTGAATGTTTGCAGAACCGAAAAAATGGTTTCATTTGAAAAGGTATTTGAAATTTGTGAAGACCGTATTCATGCTATATTCCTTTTTCTTTCTTTACTGGAGCTGGTACAACTGCGTTACATGAGTTTACTCACCGGCGAAGGCCGTAATAATTTTATTGTGGAATGGAATGAGAACAGGGAAGCAGAAGTAGTTGGCTTATTACCCGGCGAAGAAGCACCAATACTTAATTGATTATGATCTCCGTTTAAAGCGGAGATTTTTTTTGCAAAAGACTTTTTGGCAGTTTAATTAATCGGCATATTATTTGATGTTCAAACATTGAATTTAAAACAACAATCATGAAAACATTATTATTTAAAGCAGCAGACAGGGGCAGTGCAGATTATGGCTGGTTAAAACCCAATTACTATTTCAGTTTTGCCCAATACCATGATAACACCAAAGTGCATTTTGGCTTACTAAGAGTGTTAAATGATGACTTTATTGACGGTGGTGGTTCTTTTCCAACGCATCCGCATGATAATATGGAAATTGTAACCATCCCATTTACCGGTGCTATTAAACACAAAGACAGTACGGGTGGCGAAGGAATTATACAGGCAGGTGATATACAGATTATGAGTGCAGGAAGTGGTGTGCAGCATTCAGAAGCAAATGCATCTGCAACCAAGCCGGTAACACTATTTCAGGTTTGGATATTTCCTAAAGAAAGAAATATAAAACCGCGGTACGATCAAAAGACTTTTGATGTAACTGAAAGAGCAAACAAATGGCAAACGGTTGTATCTCCTGTTGAAGCAGACAATGCATTATGGATTAACCAGGATGCAAGATTTTCTTTAACCAACCTGGAAGCCAGTGCAGCAATAAATTATACCAATGCTTTTAAAAACAACGGCGTTTTTCTTGTTGTAATTAATGGCTCGGTTGAAGTTGGCGGACAGCAGTTAAATAAAAGAGATGCTTTGGGAATTTCTGAGACGGAAAATTTTACTGTAAAGGCTTTGGAAGATGCCGAGTTGTTGGCGATTGAAATACCGATGAATTGAACTTAATAATAGATCCACAATAAAATGGGTTCCTGCGATTCGTCCATATAGGCTTTCAATTGGGTAAAAAAAGCAGTTGATACCATCGGGCATCCTTCGCTAACACAAATGGGAGCAGGATAAACTTCTGTATTGGGTACACCACAATATGAATGCAACACAACTGCACGGTCTAAAGCCCTGCTGTTGGTTTTATCCAATCCCTTTAATTTATACGACAATCCAAAATTGCCATTATAGGAATTGCCAATCTTATATTTACCCAACGATGTACAGTTACTGTTTGGTATGTTTGAAAAAACCAGATTCCCTGATTCGCTTTCTG
>JANMWP010000044.1:0-6018 GCA_031394065.1 Chitinophagaceae bacterium | reverse complement strand
CCGTACGTAAAGAGATTAAACTTTCATGGCTATACGTGGGCCTGCGTGGCGCAGGCCGGGCCGGGGCGATGCCCCGGTTTTTTTACCTCACCCCTTAATCCCCTCTCCTGAAGGAGAGGGGGTGGAGAATGGGGAGCAATTAAAAATAAAAACCCGGCTAAATTGCCGGGTTTTTATTAAAATATTTTTTAGATTTTATTTCTTTATTACTGCCGCCATTGTTTTACCAATATCGGCAGGGCTTGCTACCACATGAATACCACACTCCGTCATAATTTTCATTTTAGCAGCAGCGGTATCATCGGCACCGCCAACAATAGCACCGGCGTGGCCCATACGGCGGCCGGGAGGCGCTGTTTGGCCGGCAATAAAACCAACAACCGGTTTTTTATTACCGGTACTTTTGATGTAGTTGGCAGCCTCAGCTTCCATGCCGCCGCCAATTTCGCCAATCATTACAATGGCATCGGTTTCTGTATCATTCATAAATAATTCAATGGCTTCTTTTGTGGTGGTACCAATAATGGGGTCGCCACCAATACCAATAGCCGTAGAAATTCCCAGGCCAGCTTTTGCAACCTGGTCGGCAGCTTCGTAGGTAAGCGTGCCCGATTTAGACACAATACCAATCCTGCCTTTTTTAAAAATAAAGCCGGGCATAATACCCACTTTACATTCATCGGCAGTAATAACACCGGGACAGTTTGGCCCTATCAATCTTGTATGTTTACCAGATAAATAATTTTTCACTTTCACCATGTCCAGTACCGGAATACCTTCGGTAATACAAACCACCAAAGCAATACCTGCATCGGCAGCTTCCATAATGGCATCGGCTGCAAAAGCCGGTGGTACAAAAATGATGCTTACATTGGCACCGGTTGTTTTAACCGCATCGGCAACGGTATTAAACACGGGTTTATCCAAATGCGTGCTGCCGCCTTTACCCGGCGTAACACCACCCACCACATTGGTGCCGTATTCAATCATTTGTGTGGCATGAAAAGTACCTTCTGTACCGGTAAAACCCTGTACAATAATTTTGGAATCTTTATTAACTAAAACAGCCATGGTTTAATTAAAAATTAAAAATGAAGAATTAAAAATGTGCCGCAAAGATAGGGGAGATGCAGCGATTGGCGAAAGGGATATTTTGGTTACCGGCTTTTGTGCTTTGATTGGGCAGAAGTGGCGACGCTCCGTTCAGGAGCGGAACTTTGATTGGGCTTTTATCAAAGCGAATGTTCAGGCTCTTTTCTAGTCTAATTTATCACCTTTCAACAATTGATCCATATTCCTGTCGTCGCTGATTTTTCCTTTCGCTTCCAGCATACGCATATCTTTGGCATCCTGTAAAAATTCAGAAGCAAAAATGAAATTGTTCAGGCGTTCATTTTTGGAGAAGATGATATCTTTTTTATTTCCGGTCCATTCTTTTTTGCCTTCAAAAAGGTAAATAATATTTTCACCCATTTCCATAACGCTGTTCATGTCGTGGGTGTTAATTACAGTGGTCATGTTAAACTCACGGGTAATATCCAGCACCAGTTTATCTATCACCATCGAGGTTTGCGGATCAAGTCCTGAGTTGGGTTCATCACAAAATAAAAATTTGGGATTAAGTACGATGGCACGGGCAATGCCCACCCGCTTTTTCATACCACCACTCAGTTCGGCAGGGTATTTTTTATTGATACCTTCTAAGTTAACCCTGGCAAGCACTTCATTAACCCGTTTTAATTTTTCGCTAAAACTGCTCTTGGTAAACATGTCTAACGGAAACATAATATTCTGTTCAACAGTCATACTATCAAACAATGCAGAACCCTGAAAAAGCATACCAATCTGCTGGCGCAATTCTTTCCGTTCATCTACATTCATATCTGTAAAGCTTACGCCATCGTAAATAATTTCACCTTCATCAGGTTCAAATAACCCAACCAGGCATTTTTGCAGCACCGTTTTACCGCTGCCGCTCTGACCAATAATAAGATTGGCCTTACCCGTCTCCATGATGTGACTCACATCATCAAGTACTACCTTTTCATCGAAACGTTTTTTTATGTTTTTAAATTCTATCATAAGAAGCCGCAAGGGGAATAGCTGCAAGGGACAAGTATGCTGCTTTTTACCACCTTTTATTATTTTAAGTTTACATCAGTTTGTTTATTAGAGCAATCAACATTTTTTGTACTTCCATACAAATATTCAGGTAGCTCTCACAATCAGTTTTAAAGTTAGGGTAAAGTTCAATCACGCCAAGTAAAGCTGTTTCAACTTCATAAGAACTGCCCAGGGAATTTTCAAGAAATAGCTTTTTATGGGCGTTGGTAGCTTTTGCACTTCCCTCCGCAATATTTGCCGGTATTGAAAAAGCTGCTCTTCTTAACTGTGATCCCAATTCATACTTTTCTTCGGGCGGTAATTTTCTACAAAATTTGTGGCAATCAATAAATAACTGAAAACCTTTTTGCCAAACGATCAGTCTTTTAAAATCTCTCATCTTATTATTTTTTAAGGTTAAAAAATTAAAAGATTTTTCAAAACCTGAACTTCTCCCTTGCAGCTACTCCCCTTGCAGCTTTCTTTCTCTACTTATTCAGCAATAGTGCCGCCAAAATATAATCGGCAAATAATATCATTACACAACTCACTACTACACTTTTTGTACTGCTTCGGCCAATTTCCAAAGCACCTCCCTTTACATAGTATCCGTAATAAGATGGAATGGAACTGATGATAAAAGAAAATGTATAAGCTTTTACCAATGCAAAAAATACATTGTAGGGCACAAAATTGAGCAGCAACCCCATGTCGTATGTGTCTGTGGATATAATATTTGTAGCTGCGCCTGCAAGTCGGCCACCAATAATACCCAGCACCATTGATAAAACCACCAGCATAGGAATGGTAATTAAGCAAGCCGCAATTTTCGGCATTATTAAATACGACTTGGTATTAATGCCCATTATCTCCAACGCATCTATCTGCTCACTCACTCTCATGTTACCCAGTTCGCTGGCTATTTTACTGCCAACAACACCGGCCAGTACAATGCACACAACGGTTGGCGCAAATTCAAGTATTACGGTATCACGTACAATTTGTGCAATGGTGGTAGCCGGTATAAGCGGACTAACCAATTGATAAGATGTTTGTACAGCACTAACCGCACCCATAAAAAATGAAATGATAATAACGATACCCAGTGAGCCTATCCCTATTTCAACACATTGATGCATCAGCTCTTTCCAATACATACGCATGTTCTCGGGCCTTGTAAACATGCCTTTGAGCATTAAAAGGTAACGGCCAAAGTGATTGAAAAAAAGCATTTTTAAATGTAAGGTGTATGATGTTAGATGTACGAATGTAAGTTTTAATTATTTGCTACTACATGCGCAAACTGAACATTTTACTTAATGATTGTATTCTGTAATTATTTTAATTATGGATGCTGCCGTACAACGTACATCAAACATCGTACTTATAAATTATCCTTCCTTAGTACCATTGCTCTTGCGTTTCCACCATTTACTTTTTTTAACTGCCTCTTTGGTATCAGTCTTGCATTTGGTTTGGGCATCCACCACAGCAATCAATACCATATTGAATATGGCACGAATGGAACTTCCCAACTGCAAAACGTGAACAGGCTTGTTTAAACCAAGTAAAATAGGGCCGATGGAATCTGTACCGGCAACTTCCTGTAATAAATTATAGGCAATATTACCTGCCGATAAATTGGGGAAGATGAGTATGTTCACATCGCCATTCAACAATTCAGTAAACGGATAATTCTCTTTTAATATTTCTTTATTAAATGCCAGGATGCCCTGTACTTCTCCATCACAAATTAGTGTAGGATCTTTTTCTTTTACAATTTGCCTTGCCCTGCGTACCAGGTTTGCTTCCGGCGAATCGCTGCTGCCAAAATTTGAGTAGGACAGCATGGCAATTCTGGGTTTGATATTAAACTGCTTAACTTCTTTGGCAACCAGTAAAGTTATTTCGGCCAGTTCTTCGGCAGTTGGATTAAAATTAACGGTTGTATCTGCCAGAAACAGCGGGCCCCGTTTGGTAAACATGATGTACATGCCCGCAATCTTTTTTACGCCGGGTTCGGTACCAATTATTTGCAGTGCAGGCCTGATAGTATCCGGGTAATTCCTGCTCAATCCGCTGATCATACCATCAGCTTCACCATTTTCTATTAACATACAACCAAAATGATTGCGGTCTTTCATCGCCTTATAACTCTCATATTTATTTATGCCCTTGCGATGTCTTTTTTCAAAAAACTGATCGCCATATTTTTTTCTAAGTTCTTCATGCTGATCATCTGCAGGATTCATAATGGGCATCCCTTCCAGGTCAATTCCGTTTTCATCTGCAATTTTTCTGATCTTATGTTCCTTACCCAACAAAATAGGATAGGCAACATTTTCTTCCATCACTAATTGTGCAACTTTTAAAATCTTAATATTTTCTGCATCGGCAAAAACAATTCGCTTTGGATCTTTACGTGCTTTTGAACCAATAACACGGCTTAACTGGTTATCCAAACCTAAGCGGTGGTTTAAATCTTCCACATATTTATCCCAATTAATGATGGGATATTTAGCAACACCACTTTCCATAGCAGCCTTTGCAACGGCAGGTGCTACTGTTGACAGTAAACGGGGATCTAATGGTTTTGGAATAATATAAGTTGGGCCAAACAGAATTGTCTTTTCATTATACGCCAGGTTTACAATATCGGGCACCGGTGCTTTTGCCAACTCGGCTAAAGCCTTTACAGCAGCAAGTTTCATAGCCTCGTTAATAGCAGTTGCCCTTACATCCAATGCGCCACGAAAAATATACGGGAAGCCAAGCACATTATTTACCTGGTTGGGATAATCACTGCGGCCGGTAGCCATGATGATATCTTTACGAACGGCCACCGCCACTTCGTAATTAATTTCTGAATCGGGATTGGCCATGGCAAAAACAATCGGATTTTTTGCCATGCTTTTCACCATCTCCGGCGTAACCACATTGCCAATACTTAATCCAATAAATACATCAGCATCTTTTAATGCCTTTGCCAAATCATAATCTGCATATTTTGCATCAACACAAAATTTTGCTTTCATATCTTCTACATCAGCCCGGCCTTTATATAAAATGCCTTTACGGTCAAATACCATAAAATTGCTGTGCTTTGCGCCCAGCGATTCGTATAACTGAATACAGGCAAATGCCGCCGCTCCGGCACCATTCACCACAAATTTTACTTTTTCAATTTTCTTTTTTTGTATTAATAACGCATTCAGTAAAGCCGCAGCACTAATGATGGCAGTGCCATGCTGATCATCATGCATAATAGGAATTTTGCAACGCTTTTTTAATTCCTGTTCAATATAAAAACATTCGGGTGCTTTTATATCTTCTAAATTAATGCCACCAAATGTTGGCTCAAGCGCCTGCACTATCTGCACAAATTTTTCTGGATCGGTTTCATTAATCTCAATATCAAAAACATCAATATCAGCAAATATTTTAAAGAGTACACCCTTGCCTTCCATCACCGGTTTACTGGCTTCGGGGCCAATATTACCCAGGCCTAAAACTGCAGTACCGTTGCTGATAACACCCACCAGGTTTCCCTTGGCAGTGTATTTATAAACCTCTTCGAGGTTTGCTGCAATTTCCAAACAGGGCTCTGCAACACCAGGCGAATAGGCAAGGGAAAGGTCTCGCTGTGTTTTGGCTTCTTTGGTGGGTACTACTTCTATTTTACCCGGCCGGCCTTTTGAATGATAGTCTAAAGCTTCTTGTTTACGTAAGTCTTTTGCCATAATGAAAATTTGCCCCTGACTCCGCCGAGGCGGAGAAATGGAGAAGATTATGTTTTATATTTTTTTTGGACCAGGCATTTGTAATTCTATTCAGCTTCATTGGCGTCGCACTCTTGTACGGCAGCAATGATATGAACTTGGAGGTGCAATTTAGGGAAATAAGAGGATAGCAAAC
>JANMWP010000036.1:0-4336 GCA_031394065.1 Chitinophagaceae bacterium | reverse complement strand
GAGGCTTATTAAATCAAAATGACCGGTTTTTTGGGTAAGTAATATAGTATTACTGTAACTGACTTTTCCATCAACATCTGTAAACTTAAGCCGGTAATAATTTTTTCCTTCTAGGGGGTTTGTATCTGTAAAGTCAAAAGGGTTTTCACATCTATCTTTACTAGCCGTAAATGTACTTAGGGGGCTATAAACAGAACTGTTGCTGCTGCGTTGTAGCTCAAATTTTGCTTCGGCAGATGTGCAAACTACTTTCCAGCTTAATACATTTTTTTTGTCTGATTGCGTTCCTTTAAAATAACTGAGGTTTATACTTAAAGTACCCACTTTGCTGCTGCTTAAATAAAACCCCGAAAAACCATTTACGGGTACAGTTATTTCCCACCAGCTTTTAGTGGCATTCCAGCTTACAATAAAGCCGCTTATTGCAGTTGTAAAATTTACAAAACCTCCAGTATAATTTGTTGGATTTGTGCCGGTGCCATGAAATTGCCGTAATAAAATATTACTTATAGCCGCAACATCAAGGGAGTTTATTGGTAATAGTTTATGGCCGCTATCTGTAGCCTTGGCATTAAAGTTATCAAATTCGCTTTGTAAAAAATACAGTTTAACATCTGCTGTTGATGTAGCAGGATTTAGAATTGGTTCTATATCATATTTTCGGGCAACGTACAAATCTGATGTTCCTCTTTTTGTTGCACCTATATCAACTTGTGTACAAACATTTATTGAGTTTGCTACAGGACTTCCACCCGCCGGGGTAATGTTGGCAATTAAATTGCAATTACCATCCCGGTAATTAGTACTGCCACTTGGGTTTACACTGATGTTTTGGCAAATTGCTGCACCTCCCGGCGTACCGGCTAAGGTATTTGATGCAGGGTCAACTGTTATTGTAACTGTTGTACTGCCTGTTGCACTGTTTGAAGGATTGGTTGCATTAATGGTATAAGTAGTAGTGGAAATTGGGGTAGCTGTTACTACTGAACCTGTAGGGCTGCTTAAGGTTGCTGACGGTGACCAGGTAAAGTTTATAACGTCGGGCACAAATTTATAACCATTTGTATATCCGGTAGCCGTCCAATTGGTGGTATTGTTTCTGCCGGTAACAACAGCCGCAACGGTACCTGTAGAATTTTCAACACCCTGTGCCTTTGCTAATGTTGTATTGCTACAAACGGTAGTGTGTATTTCAACAATATTGCTGGTTTCTTTTAAATGTATTTGAAATGTTGTGTTTCCTCCTCCGCTGAAAAAAGGAACAGCCTGGTAACTGATAACAAATGTTCTGTTTGGGGCAGATCCATCAGTATAATATTCCAGCGTACCTGAAGCTGCTAAAGTTAGATTAGCTGTTACACCATGTATTGTATTATTAGGGGCAGTAGCATTTGGTAAAACAAAACCAAGGCCCGTAGTTGTTGAGTTACTATTCCCCATACCTACCCAGCCGTTTGAGCTGATATTAACCGTTGTATATGAGTTACCATAATAATTGAATGAAAAAGGAATAGGAATATTGTCCCATCTGCAATCGTTTAAATTGCCAACTGTAAAAGGAGTTACTGCTACACCTGCATTGGCCAGGATATCAACTCCATAGTCTGCAATTAAATTATTGGGTATTGCCGATACCGTATAACCAATAGGTGTTGCCGATGCTGTTATAAGGGTGGAATTACCCGAGCATACGGTCGAATTATTTGCAAATGCAGTAACAGTAAGTTGTGCTGAGCAAAAATTGTAAATGCAGGCTACTGCCAGTAATAGGTATATTTTTTTCATGTTATTGGATTTAACTTTTAAAGTTATGTGTAGTTATTAACGAACAGGTATCCTGAATATTGTATTAATTTATTTTATGTTCAATTTTTTTCTGGCTTTATAAATAATTCGTACTTATACTTAGTAGTTTTTACACTAGTATCAAAGAATCATCTTTTCCTGTACAATATTTATTTCAATTTATTCGTTTTCAAGTACGTAAAACCGTGATTCAAGCAAAATAAAATCCAATATTGCAATGCAAAGATCTTGCTCAGGCATTCTTTTATTATTTGCATTAAGTCGGCGTAACAATCAGTTCGCCCACCTTAAAAAGCAGTACTATTTTTTTCAAAAAAAGCAATCACACAATTAAATATGTTGTAGAAGACAAAGCAGACTATTGTGTATAGAAGAAAAATAAATATGGAAAATCAGTTGCCACGAACTGTGAAATATATAATAAAGTAAAAGCAAATTACGTTATCGTAAATGGCTGATATTCAACCTAAACAAATGCTATCCTTTTAATATGTAAAATATTATCCGGATGGTACAACAAACCAATAATCCTATGAAAAAATTTATACTATTTTTTTCATTATTACTTTGTCTCTGTGCAGATGTAATGGCACAGCCTGCTACCTATGCTTTACCCTTTAGTATTGGCAGAAATAACTGCGGTAGTACAAGCAGTTCTGTAGTACTCTATAGTTTTCCGGGCGTTACAGCACTGAGCTATGATTCTACTTATTTTTTCAATTATGTATCAACTGCTTTATCCAGAAGCACTTTAAGGAATGCGTATTACCCCAGGTTAAGGATTGGTAACGGCACTTATGCCAGCAGCAGCCCCAGTATGACAGCCAGAGACCGGTTTTCAATATTTGCTGCAAGCGTATCTTTTAATCCCAGAGATGGTAAACTATATTATTTATGGACAGACTATAACGCCGCTATATCCGCCACATTAAAAACCTATGTTTGGCGATGGAATCCCGATACAACATTTTCAACAGCTTCTTTCAATAATCCTTTAGCATCAATTTTGGTGGATACACTTGCCAGTTTTGTTTTTGATATCGGCGGTATAACTTTTGACAATAGCGGTAATGCCTGGCAATTGGAATTTACCAGTACTGGAGCACCTTATAAATCAAGAATGCGAAAAATTGATTTTGTTACAAAAGTAATTGACCCCATACCTGATAGCCTGGATTTGATACCGGGTGCAGGTGGTATTGGAGATACGCTGTATAGTGTAGGAAGTGGTGATATTACATTGATGCCCAATGGGCAAATGTATTATGTGTTCGATAATAAATTATATACACCCGACTATGGTAGTTATGGAAATGCAACACACCATATTTATTCAACCTATATAGATACCATACGAAGGCCTTCCGGAGCAACTAATTTAGTAGGTTTGGCTTATGGAAATGGGGATTTAATCTCTTCTTTTTCGCCAGGTTGTATTTATCGAAAAATTGATCCGGTTACGGGAGATACGAACTTTGTTAATTATACCTATGCCGCAGCTAAAGGTGTGGCATCTTCCGATATGTCACAAATCTCATCTGGTTTGGGTCTTGCAAAAAAGTTAGTCTCTATAACCAGTACAGGTACCGCCGGGCAGTACAATGTTGTTTATGACGTGCTGATAAAAAATTATGGTACAACAGGGCTAACCAATTTACAGGTATATGATAGTTTGAGTATGATTAATGGTGCTGCTAATTTATCAAATGTTACCACCACCATGCTTACCATACCGCCTCCGCCGGGTATAGCTTTAAACGCCTCATTTAATGGGGTAACCGATGCCCGATTGCTTCAATCTTCTGGCCAGAATTTACCCAATTACCCGGTTGACAGCAGCAGTTTTACAGTTCGGATTAATTGCAGAATTTCAAATGTGCAGGATGGAGTTGTTTATTATAACAGTGCAATTGGAAATGCAACAGGTTATAAAGGGGTAGCATTACGGGATTCATCAAACAATGGTAATTCGCCCGATTTAAATCAAAATGATAAACCCGATGACCTGGGCGAAGGTACACCAACACCTTTTGTGATCATACTTACTCCTACTACTCCACCCTGTAGCGCCCTTAGCCAGGTATTATATACCAATACTTTTAGTACAGGTGTAGGTTTATCTGCTTCTTTACCTGCGTCACCTTCTATTAGTACCCAATATACCGGAACAGCAACTGCTCCTGTAGGCACAAATAGATTCAGTACTACAAATAATGCTTCGCTGGGTGATCCTACAAACTGGATTAACTTAACAGATCATACAGGAGATGCAAATGGGAGAATGATGGTGGTTAATGCCGATGCACCTCCGAGTGTTTTTTACAGGGATACTTTGCCTGTGGCATGTCCTGGGCAACAATATTCAATGTCTTTCTGGACGGCATTTATCGGAAATTCAACATATCAAACTGCTTGTAATGCACTGGGTGGTTTTAAATACCCCAAATTTTTAGTTAGAATGAGAGATCTCACAACCGGTCTTACCATAACTCAATTCACAACGGCAAACGTCACTTCAAATTCATGGCAG
>JANMWP010000706.1:0-4346 GCA_031394065.1 Chitinophagaceae bacterium | reverse complement strand
ATCTTACCTGCACTAAAATTTACGTATTATATGCTTGTAGGTATTTAATTTACACTAAATATTACTTATTATATGCTGGTAGTTATTTAATTTATACTAAATTTTATTGATTATTTATAATTGTGGGGTACTTCCTATGGGTTGTCATGTTTAAGTACAGGCTTTAGATTATAAAGCAGCAACAGAAAGGATGACAGCTCTTGCAAAACTATATATATAACCCATATTTATACCCAGTTACAAAATTTAAAAGATAAATGTTAACTTGTCATCGGTGAAACTAATCTGCAAAATATTCCTGCTCTGCATTATCTGTATTTCTTTATACCAAAAATCAGATGCACAGTTACAAATAACAGCTAATAACAATGCACAGGCATTGGTACAAAAATTACTTGGGCAGGGAGTTTCGGTTAGTAATGTAACTCTTAATCATGCAAGTATTGCTACTGGAATATTTAATAATATTGGCGGACTTAATTTAGGAATTGATAGTGGAATTGTACTAACAAGTGGCAGGGCAAAAAGTAATATCCCTGCAGGTTTATGGGGTTTGGATGGAAATGGTGTTACTATAGCGGGTTCTAATTTAGCAGATGAGGATCTTGGCTTTGCTGGCGATGCAGAACTTTCTGCTCTAGTAGGTGGTAAACAAACTTTTGATGCTATAATACTTGAGTTTGATTTTGTACCACTAGGCGATTCAATAAAATTCAAGTATGTATTGAGTTCTGAAGAATATCCGGAATATGCCTGTACTCCTCCTCCAAATGATTTTTATGATGTATTTGGCTTCTTTATTACAGGACCGGGATTTCCTGTATCTAAAAATATTGCATTAATACCCGGTACAAATACGGAGGTAAGTATTCATACAATTAATGATGTAGGTTGTAGTTTGTACCCTCAATATTTTATTGAAAACCGCAATAACAAGTGGTTTATGCATGATGGCCATACAACCGTTTTAACTGCACAAGAAAAGGTAATTCCTTGTCAGCGTTATCATTTAAAGCTTGCCATTGCAGATGTCAGCGATGGACAATGGGATAGTGGTGTTTTCCTCGAAGCCGGCAGCCTTTCCTCCAATACCATCAGCATTATTAATAACACACAGGTAGATCCTCAAAATAACTATTACTTAGTTGAAGGCTGCAGTGCAGGCTCTTTTAAAATAAAAAGGCCCAATGTAGAAACCAGTCCGCTTACGGTATCGCTTTCTTATGCAGGTACCGCCACTAATGGGGTAGATATGCAATTGTTGCCAACAACAGTAACCATACCGGCCAACCAAAGCGAAGTGATAGTGAATGTTATACCCATCATTGATAATGTGCCCGAAGGAATTGAACTGATAAAAATATATGCACTGGCCGGCGGCGGATGCAGTGCCAATACGCCAACAGATAGTACCATCATACAAATAAGAGATTATGATACGTTGGGTATTGTGCCCGATACTGCAAGAATTTGTAAAAATATGGCTGTGCAATTAACCGCCACCAGCGGCTATTCTTTTTACCAGTGGGATGCTGACCCTACATTGAGTAATCTTTCAATCAGAAATCCAATTGCGCTGCCTGTAAATGAATTAACAACCTATTATTGCACATCTACCGAAGGTACCTGTCATGGGCGTGACTCTGCATTCATTCAATGGAAAAAATTAGACCTGGTTTCCAAAACAGAGATAAACTGTAAAGATGCTACAACCGGCGAGATACAGGTTGATGGCGGCCCCGAATGGACTGCACCTGTTGAATATTCATTTAACAACGGGCCCTGGCAGGCAGGTAATATTTTCTCCAATTTACCGGTTGGCATTTATAAAGTAAAGATCAGGGATGCTACCGGTTGTATTGATAGTCTTGATATTCCCATCACACAACTTTATCCTGATTTTTTAATCAGCAGCATCAATATAATATCAGCAAGCTGCTCGGGCAGTGCCGATGGAAGTGTTACCATTAATGTAGCAGGTGGAAAAAATCCTTACCAATATTCCTTGGATGGAATCAATTTTCAAAACAGCAATGTATTTAATCTTACACAAGGCAATTACACCATTACGGTAAAAGACAATAATAATTGCAGCGCCTTTCAGAATGTTTTTATCCCTTTAGATAATGTAGTAACCCTTGAAGCAGGATTAGACAAGACGATTTGCGAAGGTAAAAGTATACAACTGATTACACTATCCAATGCAAACAGTTTTATCTGGTCGCCTGCTGTAGCCCTTGATAACACAAGCTTACAAAGCCCTGTTGCCAACCCGGTAACTACTATAAAGTATTATGTAACTGCCACAACCGGCATTTGTAACAGGTTTGATTCTGTTACAGTTTTTGTAAATGCGGCACCAACTCCAAATGCAGGTCCCGATAGTTCTATTTGTTTTGGTAAGAATATTCAACTCAGCGGTTCGGGTGGCGTTTCGTATTTCTGGTCACCATCTTCATCATTAAATAATAACCGCATCCAAAATCCAACAACCATTAGCCTGCCGGGCACAATTACTTATTCGCTGCATGTTGTTGATGCTAACGGCTGCAATTCTTTAAAGAAAGATGAAGTGGTAATTACGGTAACACGCCAGGCAATTGTTGATGCCGGAAGAGATACGGTTTTAGCAGTTGGTCAGCCGCTGGGATTAAATGCAAACGATATAAACGGTGTAGGTTTCATTCAATATGAATGGCTGCCATATTATGGTTTAAACAATCCGCTGATCTCTACGCCCATAGCTATTCTTGACAAAGATATTACGTATACCGTTACAGCCCGTACAGCACTGGGTTGCGTGGCAACTGATAAAATAAAAATACAGGTTTATAAAGGCCCCGATATTTATGTACCCAATGCATTCACGCCCAACAGAGATTCGAAAAATGATATTTTAAAAGCAATTCCGGTAGGCATAAAAGACTTTCATTATTTCAGAATATACAATCGCTGGGGCTCACTCATTTTCAGCACAACCAATCCGGCAAATGGCTGGGATGGCCGTATCAAAGGTGCTGAGCAGCCAACTGCAACTTATGTTTGGATGGCCGAAGGAATTGATTACACTGGTAAATACGTGCAGCGGAAAGGTTCGGTAATTATTATAAAGTAAATCGGTTAAATAGTTAATCCGTTAATTGGTTAATCCGTAGAGGCTTCAATATTTTTTAACGCTCCTCTACCAATTAACGGATATACGGATTAACTAACTCCATCAACTACCATTTCTTTATTAATTTTCATCACAAGCCCCTGCAAAACCTTGCCCGGCCCGGCTTCTGTAAAATGGGTAGCTCCATCAGTAATCATAGCTTCCACACTTTGAGCCCAGCGTACTGCACCGGTTAACTGGTCGATTGAATCTCTTTTTATGTCAGCCGGATCATTTACTGCCTGTGCCACTACGTTTTGATATACTGGGCAGAAAGGCTCGTTAAAATGTGTAGCGTCAATTGCTTCGGCCAGTTCTTCTTTTGCAGACATCATCAACGGAGAATGAAATGCACCTCCTACCGGTAAAACCAATGCACGTTTTGCACCCGCCGCTTTCATGCGTTCGCAGGCAATTTCAATTCCTTTTACCGAGCCGCTTATAACCAGCTGGCCGGGACAATTATAATTTGCAGCTACTACTACTTCACCAGTTTCCTGCATCACTTCTGCACAAATTTCTTCTACTTTATCATCTGGTAAATTTAATACTGCAGCCATGGTTGACGGATTCATTTCACATGCTTTTTGCATGGCCTGTGCCCGGATAGAAACAAGCATCAAAGCATTTTCAAAATTCAATGCATTATTGGCAACCAGTGCCGAAAATTCGCCCAGCGAATGTCCTGCAACCATATCCGGATTTACACCGGGCAAAGTTTTAAATGCAATTACTGAATGTAAAAAAACTGCAGGCTGTGTTACATTGGTTTGTTTCAGATCTTCATCAGAGCCATTAAACATGATATCCGAAATCCGGAAGCCTAAAATATCATTGGCCTGTTCAAACATCTCTTTTGAAACAGGATTGGTTTCGTACAGGTTTTTTCCCATTCCGCTAAACTGCGAACCCTGACCGGGGAATATAAATGCATGAGCCATCGGTAATAGTTTATTGGTTTACTTGTTTATCGGTTTATTGGTTTGGAATCAATCCTTTTTTTGCTTCTTTAAATTCTCTTTAAGTACTTTAATATACCCATTGAGTTTTTTATGTATTATTTCTAACTGATTCATTAGCGTTTCATATTCTTCTTTATTCAGCAAATTTCTTCTTACAGATTTTTGCAACCAGTTTTTTGTTTCCAATATTGAGCCCCTGCTGTAAAAAAAAAATTTATGTTCTCTTTAAT
>JANMWP010000702.1:0-2842 GCA_031394065.1 Chitinophagaceae bacterium | reverse complement strand
TTACACAATTGCCCACACGGTATGTATAAGAAAAGGAATGCACTCCTATTCCGGCAAGTCTTGGATAAAAGGTAAAGCCTGTTACCCCAGCTCCTGCAGTTAATGTACCACCGGATGGAGATACAGAAAAGGAAACTTCTTTTGCAGTATGCAGGTAAATATCATTCAACCCATTGATGCTTACAGTTGGCTTGGGTACTACGTTTGCGGTAACTGCTTTTCTTGTACCGGCATTACAAACCTGTGGAGTTCCTTCTATCTGCCAGTTATAAAAGAAAGGATAAAATTTATCGCCAAGCGATGAGCCAACAATGCGGCCTACACTGTTTAAATTAAATGGATAACCAATATTTGGGTTCGTTGTGGAACTGGTATATAAATTTGCCAGCGGGCTGCTGCTTTTTAATCCAAACTGTAAATTCATACCTGCAGGTACAAAAAAGTCAAGCTGTACATCCTGTATACCGGCAGCCATGATAACCTGTTTTTCTGCAATCAGGTCTCCGTATATATCTCTTAACTCAATAATTCTTGTACCGGCGGTAGCTGCATTAACAGTTACTTTTTTTAATTTAAACGGAATAAAGGAATTAAAAATCAGGTAGTCTGTTTTAGCGGCAGCAAAATTACCTGCATTACTGAAATTAGTATTAACCGGGCCAATTACACCCGTTAATAGTGAAGGCTGATCAGCAACATAGAAAGTAGTATTGACATTTAAATTTCCGGTTTCAAAATTATTGCCGATATAAACCAGGTTGCCATTTGTCGCAGCATCAAACCAATGTGCATTACCACTTGCATATAAATTTGCTTTATCACCGTTACAAACCGTATCTGCTTTTATTACTGTTGGAATGGAACTGGCTGGAGCGGCAATAATATTCAGTGTATCACTGGTTGTTGTACCGCAAGGAGTTGTTGCCCTTACCCAGTATTTTCCCGCCTGATTAATCGTTGTTTTTTGTGTGGTTGCTCCATTGCTCCAGATATAATTGCTGGCACCACTGGCTTCCAGATCAAGCGTGGTACCGGCGCACATTATATTCCCTTTCTTACTGAAAATATAAGCATAAGCACCGGTATTGGAAGTACGTTGTTTCTGCAATGGAACAGCTGCCGACAACCAATTGTTGTTTTCATTCATTTCCAGAAAATGATCGTCCGGATCAACCTGAACCATCACGTAATAATTTCCATTACAGGCTTCGTATGGGATTTTTATAAAACTTTCATCCAGGTATTGGCCATAAATATCAACTTTTCCAACACTGATTCCCTGGCGGGCATTACCGCAACCATAACCACCAGCAAGACCATAATTTGGAAAACTGGCATTGTTTAAAACATTACCTGCAGCATCAACACAATCGCCCAAAGTACCACTACAAGTAGTTAAATCAATTAAACAAAAACTGACCTTGATACCACTGCTTACAATGGGCCATTGCAGCGTATCGGCAACCGATGGATCTTTTAAACGCAAAGTATAAAGTCCCCATCCATCAATATGCAAATGGCCATGGGCGGGGTGATACTGCATATAACCAGCATCACGATAGGTGAATTGAAAAGTATTACCTACCTTATTATACAGCTTTTGTTTGATGAGCCGCTTGGGGTAATCTCCATTTGGGCATAAGTAATTGGCAGGCGGAAAAAAGTTACGCAGCGTATCAGTACCACATATATAATCATTGGTTGGCGAAATTTCCAATGCACCCCAGCCTACATTGGGTGTTGCTACATCTAGCCTGATCAATCCTTTATTTACATCGGTGATAAACTGGTTGTATTCGGTCCAACCGGTTGTACTGTTCAGTGTTTTTTTGCCGGCTATAATATCAGGTAATAAGAGGCAATTGGTTGCGCCCGGTGTTGGACAAGAACAACCTGCAGGATTAGTTTCAGTGCATTGCGACATGGATTTGGTAGAAAATAACTGTAGGAATGTTATTGCAATAAATGAAATAACAAATGGAGTATTTATTAATCTCATACCGGTAAGTTTGGTGTTTAGTGCTGTTAGTTAACAACAAAATACCTAAAATTTACCACAAATACCATTCAATTAAAAGAAATGATAATGGACACAGGAAGCCAGAATAAAAATTGAAGTAATAGAAAATTTATCAGCCTAAAACGCTAATTGATTTTCCGGCATCATTTTACGAATATTCATTAATCCATACCGCATACGTCCCAATGCTGTATTGATACTGATATTGGTTAATGAGGCTATCTCTTTAAACGTTAAGTTGGCATAATGCCGGAGTATAATAATCTCCCGCTGGTCTTGCGGCAATTTATCGATAATTTTTTTTATAGTATCATTCCGTTCGCCCTGCATTATTTTAATATCGGCGCTTGGTTCAGAAAATCTGTATTCCTGAAAAATATCTTTATCATTACTGGTTTTAATAACAGGTGTACGTTTTATTTTTCTGAAATGGTCCATACACATATTGTGTGCAATACGAACTGCCCAGGGTAAAAATTTTCCACTTTCGAAATAGCTTCCTTTTTTTAAACTTTCGATTATGCGGATAAAAACTTCCTGAAAAATATCTTCGGCCAGGTACTCATCTTTAACCAGCATATAAATGGAGGTAAATATTTTGGTTTTATACCGGTTTACAATAATTGAAAAAGCATTTGAATCGCCATTCATATACAATTGGATGAGCTGATCGTCGTTTAGGGTACTGTAGGTTTTCATTTTTTTAGGTTTAGTTGGATTTAATAAGTTAAAAATAGAAGGATTACCAACAATTAAAAGCCAAAACCGGCTGATGTGTAGATATAAATACCTGAACAGGAAAAAAATGCAACTGAGTAAGAT
>JANMWP010000631.1:0-2039 GCA_031394065.1 Chitinophagaceae bacterium | reverse complement strand
GAATTCAGGAAAGCAATTGAATACCTGCGATATGGTTTTAATCTATCTTCTAATATTCAGCATCGGGAAAACAAAAGAGATGCTGCCGAATATTTATCACAAACCTATGCTTCACTACAGCAATACGACAGTGCTTTTTATTTCTACCAGATATATACCGGCTTAAAGGATTCTATTGTTAACAACGAAACAAAAATGAAGATTGCCGGCATACAGGGGAAATATGATATTGCACAAAAGGACAAGCAGATTGCCCGGCAGGAGCAGATAAGAAATATACTGATTGGAAGCTTTATTTTTTTATTGTTATTGTTGTTATTGTTGTATAACAGTTACAGGTTAAAACAAAAAAACAAATACCAGCAGGAAATTAACCGTCAGCAAAACGAGCTCTTTAATGCCATTGTTACCACACAGGATCAGGAACGAAAACGTATTGCACAGGATATACACGACAGCCTGGGTTCGGTACTTTCAGCAGCCAAATTAAAATTATCATCGCTTGATGAAAGTAAAAAACTGCTTACGCCCGATCAGCTTGAAAAATACCAGACATCGCTTGATCTGCTGGATGAAGCATCAACAGAGCTTCGCCATATTTCGCACAATATTATGCCGGCAACTTTGTCAAAACTGGGGTTGGAAGCAGCTTTGCAAAACCTGATCGATAAAATTGCAGCCCACTCAAAAATGCAGATACATTTTACGGCTCATGGCTTTGAAGGGCGACTTGAAGAAAGCACCGAGATGAGTATTTACCGCATTATACTGGAGCTGCTTAACAATATTGTAAAACATGCCGATGCAGAAAAAGTAAGTATCCAGATCATTAAATACCCGGCATATATTAACCTGATGATAGAAGATAATGGTAAGGGTTTTGATTATAACAAGGCATTTGAAGAAAATAAAGGGATTGGTCTGGGAAATATCTTATCGAGGGTTGAGTATATGAATGGCAGCATGGAGATAGATTCTGCAACCGGTAAAGGAACTACAGTGGTTATTGAAATACCCTGCACCAACTGAACTTAATAAATACCAAGTTATTGGTATAGGCCAAGTATTTGAATTGAATAAATTTGTTAATCAATTTTTATATGAATAAGATTAAATTACTGATTGCTGATGATCATAAAATTCTGCTGGACGGCATCGTATCCCTGTTACAGTCAGAAAAATCATTTGATGTGGCAGGCACCGCAAGCAATGGCTATGAGGTGATGGAACTGGTAAATAAAAATGATTATGATGTTTGCCTGCTGGATATCAATATGCCTGAGCTTGACGGCATGGAAGCGGCAAAACTTATCAAGGCAACAAAGCCGGATATAAAGATCATCATGCTTACCACCTATAACGACCGTGAGATCATTTCGGAACTGATCCATATCGGCGTATCGGGTTATTTATTAAAAAACTCCGATAAGCTGGAACTGGTGGAAGCCATTAACAAGGTAATGAGCGGCCGGTATTATTTCAGTGCCGAAGTGGAAGAAATAATTATGCAGGGCGTGGCCGAAAAGAAAAACACCGAAGTGATCGTTTTAACCGACCGGGAAATTGAAATAGTGAAACTGCTGGGTAAAGAATATACCAACGACAAAATTGCAAACGAACTCCATATCAGTTACCGCACCGTTGAAACACACCGGAAGAATATTATGCAAAAAACCAAGTCGCATAATCTGGCGGGACTGTTGAAACATGCGTACAGTAAGGGTTTAATCAAATAATTTCTCCATTTTATTTTTTTGTTCATACCAATCAGTTGGTAGTTAAAAATGCCGTGTTTTTGGTATTGCAAAGCAATGCCCCCGGACATATTTTTGATAAAGTTTTAGTATTTAAATTTATTTAACCAAAAAAAATATTATGAAATCATTATTTGCAAACTGTACGTTGCCTGTTGGAATTAGCAAAGTTTTTTTAAACATCGCAACAATAGTTCTTATGTTAACAATTTTTACAGCCTGTTTAAAAGCGCCATTGACCAATCCGGACACCGGCGGAAAATACGATGGCGTTTACGATTTCTC
>JANMWP010000586.1:0-2758 GCA_031394065.1 Chitinophagaceae bacterium | reverse complement strand
CCTCCATTACCCTTTGCGTGCTCTGCCCCTCTGCATCTCTGCGTGAAAAAATTCGTGTAATTCGTGCTTTCAATTCGTGTAATAAAATCTATTTCACAATCTCAACATCAGCCTCCCCAAGCAATGGCAAATTCTTAAACCGTAAAACAATATTAGCAGTTGTTACCACATCTTTCTGGCAATAAGTAACAATGCGTTCCAGGTTTTTTTTAACCCAGTACACATCACCAACCATACTGCCGTCAATATCATCTTTAGGCGATGGTACGTTTAATGCGGCAGCTAAAAGTTTTAAAGAGGTATAATGTTTGTAATCGCCAAAACGCCAATATTGAAATGTATCAATCATATTGGTTTCCCATGGTTTCATATTCTGAAAATCGAGAAAAGGCGGAATGTTTAAACCGTTAATTAATAAACGGCGGCAAATAAAAGGAATATCAAATTCTTTGATGTTGTGGCCGGTAAAACTCCATTTGTTATTATTAGATTCCATCTTTTGTAATGCAGAAATAAATTCCTGCAACAATATTTTTTCATCATCACCATAAAAAGATTTTACCCGCAGGTGAATGGTTTTGCCATCTCTTTTAAAATATCCAACACTTATGCAAACTACTTTCGAAAACTCGGCCATTACAGCAGCACGCTGCGGATAAAACTCGGCCGCCGTAACATTTTCAGGTAATTGCCTTTGTACTTTCTCTTCCCAAAGTTGTTTCCACTCCTCATTCAGCTCATCAAAAGTTGGATGTTTAGATACTGTTTCAATATCAATCAACAGCAGATTTTCTAATCGTAAGTTTTGCATAGTGCTTGATTATGAAAACAAAATACAAAGTGATTTTGAAAAATGCAAGTGTGCAGCAGAATAGTATATTTTTATAAGCCGCAAACGCTCGACTTTTGACTTTTAAAATGTCACCCCCACAAAAACCTGTATACTCTGGCTCTTCCATTTTTGCTGATTATCGATACCATTCAGATCAGTTAATCCAAGTTTATACCTGGCACCTAAGTTTACAAATGGCAATTGTATCCATAAACCGCCAATAGCAGCCCACTCGCCGTTCTTATAAATATTGCCATTGCTTTTCAGGCTGTCAACAGTTTGTTTAAGCAAACCGCCATAAGCCGGGCCAATCTGCAGTTTTACCCTTTTACTCTCTCCCACATTTATATTTAATAACAATGGTACTTCCAAAAAATTCAATTTCGATTTCTTTTGGCTGCCACCCAAAAAAAGATCATCGTAAATATCATTGGCATCATTACTGAACTCAGATGAGGTTTGTACAAAATTCACCTCGGGCTGTAAACCAAAACGGTTGCTGAAATTGAACTGCAAAAAAACACCTGCCTGAAAATTAAAATTAAATCCTTCTTTATACGACTTACCGGTTATCTTATTAATGTTAACGCCACCCTTTGCACCAATGCGGAAAAAATTTTCATGCTCCCCATCAACCTTATTACGCTGTGCAAAAGAAGGTAAGAAGATAATAAGCAGGAAGGCCAGTAATAATTTTTGCATGATTTTGTTTTTAGTAAGGATATAGATTAGCTGCCAAGATTATGCCAAAGAAAAAATATCAGCACACATCATTAAATAAAATAAAAACCTTTTTAACTGCCCCAGTGGCCGCCTACCCAAACCCAACCACGTCTTGTTTGTTTCCATCTTCCATCAATCCAGCGGTGGCTTTTTTTGCGGGGTGAAATCCAATAACCGCTGCGGTATTCGTATTTACCGTCTTTTTTAACATAACTGGGGCCTACCCATACAAAGGAAGGATTAGGAGGATTGGGCCTGTCATAAACAGGATCAGGTGGTCTTTCGGCAACTACCACCCGGCCTGAGCCGCAACTGGCTAATACAATCAACACTGTTACCAGGCATACTGCTATATATTTTTGCATAAAGATTGTTTTCAATTATGCAGTAAAAAACATGCCAATTTTTTTAACCCCTAACCGCTAGAATAAAAGTTGATAGAGGGTTTGCCCTACAAGAGTGATTCTTCTTTCCTTTTACTAAAAGAAAAGAAGAACAAGTTCGCAACGATTATGACCATGGCTTCTTAGCCGGGACAACAAAAAATACGCACTAAAAAACCCCATCCTTTTCAGAATGGGGTCTCTTAAAATATCCGCTTTCCTCTCCTCCATACTCAGTTCCCCCTTTAGGGGGCGGAGGGGGTCTTTCTTACTCTTCTCCTATCTTCACTTTACCTTTTTGTTTGGCTATCACTTCTTCTGCAATATTATTTGGTGCAGGAGAGTAATGGCTGAACTCCATGGTAGATGTAGCACGGCCGCTTGATAATGAACGCAGCTGCGTTACATAACCAAACATTTCACTTAATGGCACTTTGGCTTTAATAACCTGTACACCATGTTTGCTATCCATACCTTCCAGCATACCACGGCGGCGGTTCAAATCACCCGTAACATCACCCATGTACTGGTCTGGTGTTAATACTTCTACTTTCATGATCGGCTCCAGTAAAACAGGTTTTGCTTTACGGCCGGCTTCCCGGTATCCTTGTTTTGCACAAAGTTCAAAACTCATCGCATCACTATCCACCTGGTGGAACGAACCATCAAAGACACGTACTTTCATGCTCTCCATCGGGTAACCAGCAAGTACACCGGTAGTCATTGCAGTTTCAAAACCTTTTTGAATGGCCGGTACAAATTCTTTTGGAATACTACCACCAAACAAACCGTTCACAAACTGGAAATTACTTCCTTTGTT
>JANMWP010000584.1:0-7480 GCA_031394065.1 Chitinophagaceae bacterium | reverse complement strand
GTTGGTGCACCGCCATCATCCATTGGTAATTACGGAAAAGATACCGACAACTGGATGTGGCCAAGGCATACCGGCGATTTTTCGATGTTTCGCATTTATGCAGATAAAAATAATAAGCCTGCTCCTTATTCACCGGATAATGTTCCTTACAAACCAAAACGTGCATTAAATATTTCTTTGGATGGCGTTAAAGAAGGCGACTTTACCATGGTATTCGGTTTCCCCGGCCGTACCAATGAATACCTGCACAGCAGCGCTATTGATCAAACAGCAAGAGTAAGCGACCCCGCAAAAATTGGCATACGCACCAAGGCACTTGCAGTAATTGATGGCTTTATGCGTAAAGATGAAGGAATAAAAATTCAGTACGCTGCAAAATATGCTTCCATATCCAATGCCTGGAAAAAATGGCAGGGCGAAGTATTGGGATTAACCAAAACAAATGCTGTTGCAAAAAGACAGGAATATGAAAGCAATTTTGAAAAAATTGTTTTGAGCAGGCCCGAATTTAACCTGGCTTATATTGAGTTGTTGAAAAATCTTAAAAAGGCTTATACCGATATTGAACCCTATGGCTATGCACGGGATTATTACAATGAAATAATACCAAAAGTTGAATTGTGGGGCATTGCAGCTGATATGAATTCGTTGCTGACAGCATATTCAAAAGATGAAGCAACTTATGAAAAACGTAAAACTGAAGTGTTAGCTAAATTAGAAGAATCATTTAAAGAATACAATACCGGTGTTGACCAGAAATTATTTGAGGCACTGATGGAAATGTATGTAACCGATCAGAAGGCTGAATATGTTTCGCCATCATTTAAAAGCATGCTGGAAGAGAAAGGAAAATCAATTACTGCTTTGGCAAATGCTGTTTACAATCAAACTTCATTTAACTCATTAGATAAGATAAAAAAATTACTCAGTGGCAGTACCCAGGAAGTTATTGCAGCTATAAAAACGGATATTGCCGGACAGTTGTACACCGATATTTTGAAAACTTATGTAAGCAATGTATCTCCGCAACTGAATGCATTGCAATCGGATATTAACCGCCTGCAACGCAATTATATGCAGGCGCAGATGGATGTATTCAGCAATAAAGCATTTTATCCCGATGCAAACAGTACTCTGCGTGTTACTTATGGCAATGTAAAAAAATACCAGCCAAGAGATGGCGTAAAATATGAGTTTCAAAGCTATATGGAAGGCGTGATGGAAAAATATGTACCGGGCGATTATGAATTTGATCTGCCAAAAAAAATGATTGACCTGTACAATAAAAAAGATTTTGGCCGATGGGGTGTAAATGGCCGGCAACCGGTTTGTTTTATTGCAGCCAATCATACAACAGGCGGTAATTCGGGCAGTCCGGCATTGGATGCCAATGGTAACTTAGTTGGCTTAAACTTTGACCGGGTTTGGGAAGGAACCATGAGTGATATCAATTACGATCCATCTATCTGCCGCAATATTATGGTTGATATCCGCTACGTAATGTTTATTATTGATAAATATGCCGAAGCAAAAAATTTAATTGCTGAAATAAAATTTGTGAGTAAGAAGTAAATAATAAAAAAATTATTTCCTGTTTTTTAAATGCTGATGACTTAAAAAAATAACGGTTGCTTAAAAAAACTACATACGCACATTTCTACAGGCTTTCAGCCTATATTTCCATTATGATGAATGGGACGGCGACAAATGCCCCAAACCCCTGAAGGGGCTTTAAAGAGTATGATGTTTCAAACTCTTTTCATTTTTTAAATTACCAATTCTTCTTTTATTTAACAACTCCAGAACACTAAGGGTCTAAAGCCCCTTCAGGGGTTTGGGGCGATATCAAACTTACTCTTATGCAAATAGCAATATTAGGCGCCGGTATGGTCGGACGTGCCATGGCCCTGGATTTAGCCGCAAAATACAACGTAACTTCTTTTGATGTGAGTGGACATGCACTGCAACTGCTTACTCAAAAGAACAATACCATTAAAACCATTAAAACCGATTTAAGTGATTACAGTAATTATGATTCCATGCTTAAGGGATTTGATTTTGTAATTTCAGCCGTACCGGGTTTTATGGGTTACTTAACATTGGAAGCCATCATCAACGCAAAAAAAAATGTGGTGGATATTTCATTCTTTCCGGAGAATGCGTTAGAACTGGATGACCTGGCAAAAGAAAACCAGGTTACAGCAATTGTTGATTGTGGTGTGGCTCCCGGCATGAGCAATTTAATTTTAGGCTATTATAATGCACGGATGCAGATCACCAATTTTAATTGCATGGTTGGCGGACTGCCAAAGAAAAGAGTTTATCCTTTTGAATACAAAGCACCCTTCTCTCCCATTGATGTGCTGGAAGAATATACCCGGCCGGCACGTTATGTAGAGAACAGTTGCATTGTTACCAAACCTGCACTCAGCGATGCTGAATTGATTGATTTTGAAAATGTGGGTACACTGGAATCTTTTAACACCGATGGTTTGCGTTCTATTTTATTTACAATGGGCCATATCCCCAACATGAAAGAAAAAACATTGCGTTACCCCGGGCATATTGACCTGATGAAAAGTTTGATAAAAGCTGGTTTCTTAAGCACCAACCCAATTAATTTTAAAGGGCAACAGATTTCTCCCATGGAATTTACCTCTTCACTTTTATTTGACCAGTGGAAACTGGGAGAAACAGAACCTGAGTTTACCTTGATGCAGATTAAAATAGCGGATGCAGAAAAAACAATCAGTTACGATTTGTATGATGAATATGATGCCGCAACGCAAACCTCATCCATGGGCCGAACAACAGGCTATACCAGCACGGCAGCATTAAATATGCTGATAGAAAAACTGTTTACAGCAAAAGGTGTTTTCCCTCCGGAGTTGGTGGGCAAGGATGAAAACTGTTTCAACTTCATTTTAAACTATTTAAGCGAAAGAAATATTATTTACCGGAAAACAGAAAGCTTTCATAATTAAATCCGTTTACGAAGTTATTTGGCTTAGTCCCGTTAGGGACGATACATTGGTAGAAACAGAAGCAAGGACAAATAAATGCCCTAGGCATGATACAACAGCCTATCGTGCCTACGGCACTTTTAGATTATTGCTTTAACTTTTCTACCAATCTTTTGCCTTTATGAGGCATTAAAATCAGATACCAACGGATTACTTAACTAAATATTTGCATTCTTTTTTGTGTTTAGGGCTGTTGCACCAAAACAGTTTCCTACTTTTGTTGATAGATTTAAAAAATGAAGATGAAAAAATATGCTGCCATACTTTCCATAATAATTTTAGGCGCTTGTAACAATTCTGATAAAACCGATGGCCCGATAGACCCTACAGTTGTGCCTGCTAAAACACCCGTAATCTCTTATACAATTGTGGCAGAATACCCACACGATACCAGTGCCTATACACAAGGCCTGGAATTTCACAATGGCAAACTATATGAAGGCACCGGCTGGTATGCAACATCATCACTAAGGATCACAGATTATAAAACAGGCAAAGTAGAAAAAAAACATATGATGGGTACTGATTCTGTTTTTGGTGAAGGTATTACCATCTTTAAAGATAAAATTTACCAGCTTACCTGGGAAAGCAATATCGTTTATGTGTATGATGTTAATAATATAGATAAACCCATTAAGACCCTTAACTGGCCTTACGAAGGCTGGGGGCTTACTAACAATGGAACTGATTTGATCATAAGCGATGGTACGTCAAAACTTTATTTTGTAAATGCAGATGACTTCAGGCTTAAAAGCACGATCGGTGTAACAGAAAATGGCAGCCCGGTTTACCAGATAAATGAATTGGAATATATTGATGGTTTTGTTTTTGCCAATATTTATCAAACAAATACAATAATAAAGATTGACCCTTCAAGCGGGTTTGTAGTAGCCAAAATGGATTTAGCCGATTTTGACAAGAAATTTTTTGCTGATAAAGTTGTATCAGGCCGAACAGATGTTTTAAACGGCATTGCCTACGATTCTGCCACAAAAAAAATTTTGATTACCGGAAAACGCTGGCCGAAAATGTTTGAGTTGAAGTTTAATTGACTGAAAAACATTAAAACTATTAACCAATTTTGATTTTAGGTAGAGATATTAATTTTTGGTTGTATTTTTTACTAACA
This sequence comes from Chitinophagaceae bacterium, assembly GCA_031394065.1. Taxonomy (GTDB): domain Bacteria; phylum Bacteroidota; class Bacteroidia; order Chitinophagales; family Chitinophagaceae; genus Ferruginibacter. The sequence goes on along the minus strand of JANMWP010000584.1, from coordinate 3,328 downwards.
ACGCTGTTATCTGGCCTTTTTGTTTATTTAAATCTTTCCGAATTTATACAGGTTGGAGTTCTAAATAATACTGAGGTCTATCCATTTGGCGGAGAAGGTCCAACTCCATGGCATTATAAAACAAAGGAACTTTATTCTACAGTTACTTTTTTCTTTAGCCTGCTTTTTTCTACCGCACTTTTTTTTACACTTTGGACATTTATAAAGAATAAGAAGACTGGGCTCATTATCACATTTATGTTAACCTTTTTCCTGATTATTATTCAATTAATAACCGGGCAATCTTTTTAAAAGAGTAGATTTATTGTCTGGAGATTACATAAATCACCGAACTGCATTTCCGCACATCACTCCATGCTTTTAAATTAGATATAAAGCCATTAAAAACCGCTTTGATAATATTTCCTTTGCCGTTTTTATATTGCTCACTCAGCATGCTCACATAAAAACTATCAAACCACATGGGCTTAACGGCAGTAAGTTTTAAACCATGGATTGATAATAATTTTTCCATGCATTTTGGCGAAAAATGATACAGATGCCGTGGCACATCATAAGCTGCCCAATATTCCTTATACATACCGGCATCCTTAGAAGTATAATTGGGAACTGCAATAAACAGCTTTCCGTTTGCTGCAAGTAAAGTTGCTATCTGTTTGATGTATGCATGCAACTCATGCACATGCTCCAGCACATGCCACATGGTAATGGCATTAAAAGAAGCAGCAGGCAATTCAAATAATTTGCCCGGCTCCTGCGGATGAATATCATATAATTCGATGGCTTTTTTCCTGGCAGCTTCATCAGGCTCCAAACCTGTTATTGACCAGCCTGCTTCTTTCATGGTATCCAGAAAAGCACCGGTACCACAACCGATATCCAGTATTCGGCCTTTCAGTATTACCGTTTCATTGATCACCAGTCTTCTTTTTGCACCCAATGTTCTTTTACGCACCAGGTGATACAGGCTGTTGATGATTCCTTTTTTTGTATCGCTGTGCGAAATATAATTTTCTGATGCATAGTAAGCACCAATGGCATCGGGTGCAGGCGCATCCTGCGTAAACCTGGCTGTGCATGCATTACAATGCCACACAGCAAATTTTTCTTGAGAGACAGTATAATCCTTTGCTGAGAGTTGCTGCTGTATATCGGTACTGTTACAGATAGGACATCCGGAATAATGAATCATGAATGTGTTAGATTTTTATGGTATTCCCAAATGGAACAGTGCCTTTTAATTCGGTAAAATAAATAAGCAGGGCTGTTAATCCGATAGCACCCAGTATAATGGCCCATATCCACCAGCGGTCTTTGGTTACTGTCTTTGGTGCAAGCAATTCGGTCATCACCGTATTGGTTGTTTCCTTATCTCCTACTAATATATGGTGCTCTGCATCCGGATGAATAACCCTTTCAGCAAAAACAGGTTGCAAAAATGCAGCTGGCAGTTCTGCTGTTTTAAAATTGATCTTACCCGAACCATCAACAAAAAAATTACCAATACTTTCCAGTTTTATATTTTCCTGATCAATTATTTTGTTTTTAAGATTATCACAAAAATGATCAAGCGCTTCAGTAACCTCATATTTGGTACCGCCTGTTATGGCAGACAGATAATTTACCAAACCGGTTGTATCGGTTTCTGTATTTGTAAATTGAATAAATGATTTGGGTGGAGTTATCGATTTATTTGTAAAATCAGCTTCTGCAACTGAATTCAGAACAGACAGTGTACCCAAACCCGGCAATGGGCAGATTTTCTGCTGGAAAAGATAGGAAGCGATTTGATTTTGCATGCTCTTTTTCTGTTGGGCAAAGATATGCCGTACAAGAGTGCGATGCAAGGATGTCGCCATTTTTTTTATGCCGGGAACAAAACCTCCTCTTGAACTTCGTTCGTTCCTTTGCAAGGAACCTCCAAAGGAGGAGGAAATCCCGAAGATGAAAGTGAAGAGCGATTTTCTGTGAACTCCCAACTTCTAGTTCCCTCTCCTTTGGAGAGGGGTTGGGGTGAGGTCGGCCTTTAAAAATTCACCCTAACCCCACCCATCAAATTCAATCCGTATACTTCGTAATTATGCCAGCGCTGGTATTTGTTGTTTAAAATATTATTCACATCCATCCAGGCACTGAAAGTTTTATTTATTTTAAATTCGGCCCCGGCACTCAAATCAGATCCGGGTTTGAAAGCCTTGGCAATATTTCCCTTATCAAGATAGAAGCTGCCACTGTACGCATAAAAATCTACCTTCAGCAAAACCTGCTTAAATGCCCACCAACGCAATGAACTGGTAAACTCAAGCGGAATGGTATTCCATGCTTTGGCATTTTTTTTCATACCCACATATCCATTATAAGTAATTCCTGCACTTACCGTAAATTTTTCTTTGTTTATATAACTCACATCACCATGAACCTTAAAATTATTTACTTTGGTTTCGTTACTGATAACAAATGCCTTACCGTCGGTTGCAGTATCATTAATAAAGAAAGGAAGATTGGTATAAGTAACATAACCTGCCTTGGCATTAAAGTTAAAATGCTTGGCCAGTGTGCCTTTTATACCACCATAATATTCTGTCTCTTTGGTGTTCAGCTGTGCAGTTATGGTTTTTAAATATGGATTTATTGCTGACAGATTGCGATATGAGTTTTTTGTAAAACGGCCAACCCATCCGGCCTGAAAAGCAAAAACATTCTCTGCAATAAAAGCCTCGGCATACACATTGGGCAGCCACACAAACTTTCCATTATCCCAGGTAGGCGTTATCCCGGCATTGATACTTGCACGTGGTGTAGAAAAAAATATAGAGGGTGATACCTGGAAAATATTGTTATTGATCTTTACATTATTGGGTATTAAATTTTTTGTTGCGTAAGCCGTAATATCCGCTTTGGCTTCAATCTTTAACGCAAAAACTTCACCAAATTGTTTTTCCACAGGAGCCGTTAAAATAAATGAGGTTTCGGTGAGTTTATTTACATTGGTAAAATTGCTGACCTGCAAATTGGGATTGTAGTTAATTCCAAACTCTCCTGTTTTTGTATTGCGAATACCAATCTTTGCCGAAAAATCCTGAAACTGCTGACGAACATCTTTTTTGCTGTACTTGTACAGGCTTGTATCATAACCATACAGAAAATTCTCTCTCAATTTTACATCAACCCCGGCATATACTTCATTGGTTGGTAAAAATAAACTGCCCGTTGCTTTTACATGCAATTGGGAATAATCCTGGTACAGTAATTTGCCTTTGGAAGAAATATATTCAGCATACACATTAGTTAAAAATTTTTTTCCATCACCAAAACTAAAGCCTGCACT
>JANMWP010000575.1:0-3343 GCA_031394065.1 Chitinophagaceae bacterium | reverse complement strand
CGGCATTTGTTGGTAAAAAACTAAAAGGTATTCAACTGTATGTTCTTAATACTGAACCGGTATTAAGTACCCCTGAACCGGAAAATGGGTTTACAGGCAATAGGCTTTAACTGCAAAACCCCGGATTTCCGGGGTTTTGTAATAATGTAAGGTTCTTAGGTAATGTGGGTTTTCTGGATAGTTGGATATTGACTTTGGTTTTCTTAGTGAATTGGATCTGGTCTTTTAATTGGATATTGGTGTTGGTTTCTGATGTAAAAGTAGTGCGGCATTTGTTGGTAAAAAACTAAAAGGCATTCAACAGTATGTTCTAAATACTGAACCGGTATTTAACGCTGCTGAACCGGAAATGAAGTTTTAGATTTAATATAGATTATACCAAAACAAAACCCCGGCTTCCCGGGGTTTAAAGAATGTTGTGTTTCTTTGGTAATGTTTGTTTTCTTTGGATAACTGGTAGGTGTTTTCAATAGGATTACAGAATTTTAAAACGCTTAACTTTTCTGTAATGTAAACATACACTACATAAACTGCCTGTAAAACTGAATTATACCCAGCAGAAAGATTTTATGACTAAATGGGAATTATTGCCACCTGAACCGGAAAAAGTATTATTTCTCATCTCCCAGCCAATGTTTAAAATCGGCAGAACGTTCGGTACTGACAATAGTTTCATGCTTTGCCGGTGGATTTAATTTGATCAGTACCCTGCTTTTGCTGTAGGCAAACATTTCGGCAATGGAGTGAATGCTGATGATGTATTGCCTGTTGATGCGGAAAAATATTTTTGGGTCAAGAATAGAGTCGAGTGTATCCAGGTTAAAATCAACAACAAACCTGCGGGCATCTTTGGTACATAAAAATGTTGCTTTATCTTCTGTATACAAATAAACAACCTCTTCTATGTCGATTGTTTTAATATGCTCGCCATAACGTACAACAAAGCGTTTTTTATATTCGGTACCGGCAGGTTGCAGCGATTGCAGCAGTTTATTAATGTCAATAGCAGGAGATGCATCGGCATGTGTTAATGATTTGAATTTTGCTACTGCCGTTTGCAGGGCTTCTTTTTTTATCGGCTTTAATAAAAAATCGATGCTGTTTACTTTAAATGCCTCAATGGCGTATTGGTCATAAGCAGTGGTAAAGATAATAGGGGAGGTTACTTCCACGGCTTTGAAGATATCGAAACTTAAGCCATCCGATAATTGTATATCGGAAAAGACAAGATTGGGGGCAGCATTGTTTTTAAACCACTTAATGCCGGAAGACACACTTACTATATTCTCCAGCACAACAGCATCGGGTTCAATTTCCTTTATCATTTTTTGCAGGCGTTTTGCTGCCGGCTCTTCATCCTCGATAATTAAAACGTTCAGCATATTATTGTTGTTTTAAAGTTGGCAATGAAACGGTATAACTGACCCCGTCATTTTTTATCAGTACCGGTTCTCCGCTAAGCAGGTTGTACCGGTTAATGATATTCTGCAATCCCATTCCTGAGCCCGTTTCCTTGCTTAGTTTTGGGTTTATATTATTACGTAAGATCAGCCATTTTTCATTTTCTATATACAATTCCACCAATAGTGGTGTTTCTTTTGATACTGCATTGTGTTTAATCGCATTTTCCAACAGTAATTGTAAGGTAAGCGGCGGAATAAAGATATGTTTTTTTGTTTCTTCTGTTATGTTGATATTTAATTTTAAATTGTCTCCATATCTTTTTTGCTGAAGGTAAAAATAAGTATGCATTAAAGTAATCTCTTCGCCCAGGGTAATTACCTCTTTATCGCGGTAGTTAACAATATTGCGGAAAAACTCCGATAAATGTTCAACATATCCCACGGCCATTTTCGGATTTTCTTCAATGGTGGAGATAAGCGTATTAAAGCTATTGAACAGAAAATGCGGGTTAATCTGGTTACGCAATACCTGAAACTGGAACTGTATCTTTTCCTCCTGCAGCTTTTGCATCTTTTTTAAATTTCGCTCCCGGTTTTTTATATACCAGTAAAGCAGGCCGGCAGTTAACAGAATAACAAGCGCTATAAACCAATATCTTTTCCAAAGTGGTTTTTGAATGTAGAATTCGTAAGTGGCTTCATCGGCATTTTCAAAATTCTCACTGAGCGATGATCTTATATGAAACGTGTATTTACCGGGTTGCAGCCGCAGAAAAGAAACATTCCTGTCCCTGGTGGATATCCAGGCTGTGTCAAGCCCTTCCAGCTTATACTGGTAGCGGATCTCATCGGGATTGGTATAATAGATGCTGGTGAAATAAAATTGAAAAGTATTCTGATCGCTGTTATAATTACCAGGCTTATCTTTCTCTACATCACTTAAAAATAACTGTACATTTTCAATGATGGTCCTGGGGTGATGCGTTGTATTTTCAACCGGGCTGTAAATAACAATGCCTTTGCTTGTGCAGAAAGCAATATTGTTTGCGGTATCCTGTGTTACAGCGCCTGCGTAGGTACTCACATCTGCAATGCCCTGGTTGTTATCCAGATAAAAGAATGTTTCGGAATTGACATCCAGTACATCTATTCCTTTTCTGTTTATGACAATTAAATTTCCCCATGGTCCTGTTTTAAGCGAAACAATCTCCAGATCACTTAAACCATTGGCTGTTGAATAATTTTTAAAACTTTTACCATTGAAACAATAAATGCCGGCACTTTTTGTGTTGAACCAAATATTGCCTTTCTTATCTTCTGTAATGGAAAAGATACGGTCATCCAGTAAGCCGTTTTCTTTTCCATAGTGTACAAACCTGCCGTTTTCCAAAACATTTATACCTTTTTCGCCCATGGCAAACCAGGTTCTGTTGCGGGTATCTTTATAAACAGCATAAATATAATTGGCGCCAATATTGTCAATATTATTGTAATTGCTGTACTTGTAGCGAACGTCGATATTACTGTTTCCGCTGTCAATATCAAATATCATAGCCACCCCTTCCAGGCCGCCGGCACACACGGTTTTACCATTGCCGGTTATGGATAATATACTGGCATTTTTTAGCACAGGATTTTCGGTGAGGGCACGATATTTACCGGTTAGCGGATCCAATATCAATATACCGCTACCCATCGTTCCTATCCAAATATGATGATTGTTATCCTGGTACAAACAGGTAATATCTGTTTTACTGTTAAGCCCGGTAAAACGAAAATCTTTTTTTATATAAATGCCGTTATCAGCAGTGTATTTTACCAGGTGCCCGGCAGTGCTGATCCAAAAATTATTCTGGTAATCGCACAACATGGTATGAATGTTTTCAAAAACCGATCTGTCATAGAGTGGCAATAATTGCAATTGATTGCCGGCTGTTGCT
>JANMWP010000555.1:0-6678 GCA_031394065.1 Chitinophagaceae bacterium | reverse complement strand
TATCTTTACACCATGCAGTTCAACGAGATCATCAATGCCAAAATAAAAAACGATTCCGACCGGCCGCTCATGAAAAAGGACCTGTTTCCCGTGAGTGAACGGTTGCAGAAATACCTGCACCAATACGGACGGGATATAAAGCTCCCTGTTAAATACAAAGACCTTTTAAATTACCGGCACACCACCGCTTTAAGAAATAAAAAAGGCAAACTTACCCACTGGGAAACCGCCATTTACGACCTGAAAGAAATGGAATTTTTAAAAGAGGGTTTAATAAAAACCTATGCTACTTTAAAAACAGAAGGCAATCTCAGTTACATAAAACACCTGGATGTGGACCGGATAGATTTTTGCGAATTTGGCAACAGTGTGCCTTTCCGTATCCGCATCATCAACCGCATCAACGACAATTACGATCATTATTATATTAAGGCCGAAGATGCATCCCGTATTTATGGTTTGGAGCTGGAAGATTTATTAAGCCCTAACCGCATCACTTTTTTATCGCACAAGGGTACATTGGTAGAAGAACATATTGCCGGCATACCGGGCGATGTTTTTCTGGAAGATTATTTACCCCTGCCCGAAACAAATAAAATTCGCATTGCCAAAGAGTTTGTAAAATTTAATGAGCGTTGCTTTGCCCGCCTGCTGGGCGATATGCGGAGTTATAATTTTGTGGTGGATATTACACCCGATATTGAAGATTATCAATACCGCCTGCGGGCCATTGATTTTGATCAGCAGAGTTACGAAGGAAGAAAAAACTTATACCTGCCGCAGTTTTACCGGGAGAACAACGAGTTTGTGGAGCTGGTTTTAAAAACCCTGAGCCCTGAGGTAATTGCACAATACCAGATGGAAGAACAAACGGCCATGGCCTACCGTGCTGTTGCCAGCCGCAAACAATTAATGGAGCTGCTGAGCATTATGATAAAAGATGAAATATCGGAATACCATAAAATAAAAATGCTGAAAGAAGAATTGAACTTACATTTTAATACCAATTACTTTGCAAACTGCAGCACTATGGGTACGATAGTAAAAAGACAGTTAAAACTGGTATTACAAAAACACCTGCAGCAAATTGTTCCGGGATGATAACTTCAACCGTTCTCCGCTTAAGAGTTGCCAACCTTTAAAAGGTTGGCAACCCTGACACAATAATTTTTTATCTTTATTTAGAGATTTATTTTATGTACAACAACGAACAAACAAAAGTATTACAAAAGAAAACTGAAGAGTGGTTGATAACAGCTAATGCAGCAAACATTTCTGAAATACTAAAAGATAATATCGAAGATCTCCGTAACTGTCTGCGCTTCCACGAATACCGGTATTATGTACAAACCGATCCGCTGATAAGCGATTTTGAATACGATACCCTGTATAAATTACTGGAGCATTTTGAAAAAGAAAATTCGGATGCAATTACTACCGATTCTCCAACACAGCGGGTAGGAAGGGGTTTAATCAAAGACTTTCCTAAAACGCAGCACCTGGTTCCCATGCTTTCTTTGGAGAATTCTTACAACGCTGAAGATCTGCTGAACTTTGACCGCAAGGCCAGGGAACTTTCCGGACTGGATGAAATTAAGTATTGTGTAGAACCAAAATTTGACGGTGCCAGCATCTCTTTAGTTTACGAAAACGATTTACTCACCCGAGGCGTAACCAGGGGCGATGGAGAAGTTGGCGATGAAATTACATTGAATGTAAAACAGATAAAGTCGGTTCCGCTATCTGCAAAATTCAGTGAATACAATATTGAACAGATTGAGATACGTGGCGAAGTACTGATGAACAAAAGAAACTTTAAGGCATACAATGATGCTTTGATTGAAGAAGGAATTCCGCCGCTTGCAAATCCACGCAATGCTGCTGCCGGTTCTTTACGAATTAAAGACACTGCTGAAGTTAGCAAGAGAAATTTAGAAGCATTTTTATACCATGTGAGTTTTATCACAAACCTTGAAACATCTGCAACAGCAAACCCAAAACTCCAAACTCAAAACTCCAAACTGCCTTCAACCCACTCCGGTATGCTCGAAATGCTCTGGAACCTCGGTTTCCGCAGCCCTAAAAACGAAATGAAAGTTTTTAAAGGCATTGATGCAGTTATAAAACATGTGCATGATTTTGAAGAAGTGCGTGATAACCTGGGCTACGAAATTGATGGCATGGTAATTAAGATAAACGATTTAAAACTGCAGGATCGCCTGGGTATGACATCACATCATCCACGCTGGGCCATTGCTTTTAAATTTAAAGCTAGGCAGGGCACCAGTAAATTACTGGCTGTTGAATTCCAGGTTGGCAGAACGGGAGCAGTTACACCCGTTGCCAAAATTGAACCAGTGCAGGTTGGTGGTGTTACGGTAGGCAGTATCTCTATCCACAACGAAGAGTACATCAAAGAAAAAGATTTGATGCTGGGCGATACGATTTTGATTGAAAGAAGCGGCGATGTAATTCCACAGATAGTAAAATCTTTTCCCGAGCTTAGGAAAGGTGATGAAAAGAAAATAGAATTCCCTAGCCTTTGCCCGGTATGCAGCAACGCATTATACAAGCCCGAAGAAGATGCGGTGTGGCGCTGCGTTAGCCTTACCTGCCCTGCACAAATTGTAGAAGGCATTATACATTTTGTAAGCAAAGATGCCATGGACATACGGAGCTTTGGCGAAGCCAATGTGCATAAATTTTATGAGATTGGATTGCTGAAATCAATTCCGGATGTATACAGCCTGCCTTATGATGAAATTGGCAAACTGGATGGCTTTGGCGAAAAGTCAATAACCAAATTACAGCAGGCTATTGAAGATTCTAAAAAGCAACCTTTAAACAGAATTATATATGCATTGGGCGTTCGTTATGTGGGCGAAACCACAGCAAAAACACTTGCCAATGCAGTAGATCATCTTACCAATTTTAAAGACTTTACCGAAGAGCAACTAATGCAGCTGGATGATGTGGGGGTAAAAGTTGCCAAAACAGTTTATAACTTTTTCCACAATGCCGATAATCTGCAATTATTACAACAACTTGAAAGCCTTGGCGTACAATTAAAAAATGAAAAGAAGGGAACTGTAACTGATGGCAACCTATTGGGCCTTACATTTTTATTCACAGGTACATTATCTAAATTAAAAAGAAGCGATGCCGAAGTACTGGTAGAAAATAACGGCGGAAAAATACTGGGCGCAGTAAGCAGCAAGTTAAATTACCTGGTTGCAGGTGAAAACGCAGGCAGTAAACTGGAGAAAGCCAAAAAAATACCCGCCATACATGTTATAAGTGAAGAAGAATTCATAAAAATGCTACCTATTAGTAAATAAATATATTATATTTGTTAGCTGCCCCTCGTATTAACTCAGGAAAATTCTTCTTTCCAGTTTAAACTGATTAAAATATTCTGTTATGATTAAAAAAAATCCCGGCGAAGTTTGGAAGCAAATACTATTTACCGGCCACAAACAGCTTCGTAAAAAATACGCAGTATCATCGCATGGCAGGGCCGCCAGTTATAATGATGATGTAATAAAAGATGGCAAATTGCTGATGGGCTCACTCACATCGGGCTACAAAACATTAAACCTGCATGTGCAGGGCAGTAATGGCACCATTTATATTCACCGGGAGGTTGCCAAACAATTTTGTAAAAAACCTTCCCCAAAATATAAATATGTAATTCATGTAAATCACAAAAAGAAAGACAATATTTATAAAAATTTAAAGTGGGCCACTTTAGAAACAGTAAGCAGCCATCAGCAAAACAGTCCTGAAAAAATTGCTTACAAAAAACGTCAGGCAAACCGGACAGTAGGCCTGAAACTGAATGCTACACAGGTTAAAACAATAAAAGACATTATCAATAATCCTAAAAGAAAATTGACGTATAAAAAACTGGCTGCAAAATATAAAGTAAGTGAAATGACTTTATACCGCATTAAAAGCGGTGAAAACTGGGGACGTATCAAGTAATTGAAAAACTAAATTTTCGGAAAAGGAATCTGTTAAAACACAGGTTCCTTTTTTTATTTTCTTAAATTCGCTGTTTACAATACAATAATATCATGCTTCAGCCAACAACATTAAAATTTCTGAAAGAGTTAAAAAAGAACAATAATAAAATATGGTTCGATGGGCATCGTAAACAATATGATACAGCTAAGTCTGATTTTCTTTTGTTGGTTGAACAATTGATTAAAGGCATTGCCGGCTTTGATAAACCCATTGGTAACCTGGAGGCAAAAAATTGTACTTTCAGAATAAACAGGGATGTACGTTTCAGTAAAAACAAAGATCCCTACAAAAGCAACATAGCGGCTTATTTTAATAAAGATGGCAAAAAAGGAATTGGATCGGGTTATTATTTACATATTGAGCCAGGCAAAAGTTTTGCCGCCGGTGGCATCTGGATGCCCGAACCCGCTGTACTTGCCGGCATACGCCAGGAAATTGACTACAGCTTTGCCGAATGGAAAAAAATAATTACTGGTAAAGCCTTTGCCAAAATATTTACCGATGGCATTAAAGGCGAAGCTTTAACAAGGCCCCCAAAAGGTTATGATGAAAATAACCCGGCAATTGAATACCTGAAAATGAAAAGCTTTATTGTATCCTGTTCTTTTACAGATGCTGAAGTGCAAAGTAAAAATTTTGCAAAGAATGTTGCAAAAACATTTCAGGCAATGAAACCAATGATTGACTTTTTAAATACAGTACTTCATTAAAAAAAGACGGCCAGAGATAAAAATCTCCGGCCTTGCTTACCTCTGAAACCACAAGAAAAAGTTTATAGCTATAGCATACTATTACTGATGTAAATAAAAAAATGGAAAATACCCCTTAACGATATTCCAAAGCGGATTTTTTTATAATATTGGAGAATTTAGATAACTAAGCAGGCTGTAAAATTAGTATAATTTTAATACTTACATAATTTATTTTTGAAATCATGTTTTTTTTGAGTTTTTATATGCCTATTTAAACCGGTTGGCTTTAATTTCTGAAGTCGTTTTCAGCAAAAATCTTACCTTAAAATCTGGCTACAAAAACTAATATGCATTAGTTTTACATAAAAATTGCGAATGGCGAAAATAAAGCCCGGTAAAAATGCCAGCAAAAAGGATGTAATTACACAAAAAGCAGCAGTATTATTTAAAAGCAAAGGATTTTCATCTGCATCAATGAGGGAACTGGCCGAAGCTGTAGGAGTAGAAGCCCCCAGCCTGTATAATCATATTGGCAGCAAGAGTGAATTGTTACAGGCCATTTGTTTTAAAGTAGCCAATGCCTTCACGTTATACCTGGATGCGACAGAAAATAACCACGAAAATCATTTGATCCGGCTTGAGCAGATCATACGCTTTCACATCACTACTGTCCCGTTAAGTTGTGAGTTAGTTTGATACAATATAGAACAGGTAGGTATTATAAGGAGTTCTTTGATTTTACGATTTGAATTTAAACCAGGTTTTTTGCTATTCAAATTAGCAATATGAATCAAGGCAGCTATGTACTTTCACAAGTTTTTGATTTAATTAACCGCTATGAGTTTGATAAATGTGTCAATAATCATAATGGAAATTACCGGGTGAAGGTATTTAAGTGCTGGGAACAGTTTATCGTAATGAGTTTTGCTCAGTTATCTTATAGGGAAAGTTTAAGAGATATAGAATTTTGCCTTGGAGGAATGCAATCGAAATTATATCACTGTGGTCTTAAGACTAAAATTGCCAGAAGCACACTTGCCAAAGCAAATGAAAACCGGCCATGGGAAATATATTCAGATTTAGCACAAATTCTTATTGCTAAAACGGTACCGCTTTATAAAGGAGAAAACAATCTGGCAAAAGAACTTGAAACAATTGTGTATGCTTTTGACAGTACAATTATTGATTTGTGTGCAACATTATTTCCCTGGGCAAAGTTCAGGTCAACTACCAATGCCATAAAAGTACATGTGCTTCTAAACATCGATGGTTCAATTCCGGAATTTGTGAGTATAACAGAAGGTAATAGGCAGGATGTAAAACTTTTGGATGAGATTGCCTATACCAGTGGCTGCTTTTACCTGGTAGATAAGGCTTACATAGATTTTAGAAGATTGTATAAGATAGAATTGCAAAAGGCTTTTTTTGTAATGAGGGCTAAAGAAAATCTTGCTTACAGCGTGATAGCGGTTAATAAAATAAATAAGAAAACCGGTGTTAGAAAAGATGAATTTATTAAATTGAAATGGCATCATGGGAAAAGAAAATATCCGATTACTTTCAGGAGAATAGAATATGTGGATGCAGTAACAAAAAAAGAGTTGACATTTATAACAAATCATCTGACAATAGAAGCTGTAATCATTGCAAGGCTTTATAAAGAGAGATGGAAAGTAGAATTGTTTTTTAAGTGGATAAAACAAAACCTTAAAATCAAACGGTTTTATGGCAACAGTGAAAATGCAGTAAAAACACAAATATGGATTGCGGTGTGTGATTATTTATTAATTGCAATTTTAAAAAAGCACTTAAAAATTGATGCGTCATTCAATCAAATATTACAGATACTAAGTATCGGCTTGTTTGAAAAATGTAACATCAAAGAATTATTTACAAAGGAAGAAACCAAGATCGTTAGCAATCAGGGTGTTTTATTCTGAATGTTAACGGGACAGTAGTG
>JANMWP010000469.1:0-2598 GCA_031394065.1 Chitinophagaceae bacterium | reverse complement strand
CAGAACACGATGGCCACATTATGACATACTTCACTCATAAACTGGCGGGTTCTTATGGCAATTACAATAGCAATGATTAAAGTAGGAAAGATCATCGCAATGCCCAGCGGACGCCATATCATGCACCAGCTGATATCTTTGAACAGCCAGAAAACAATATGCAGGTTTTCCATTTTACGAAAGCGAATGGGGATGTTGTAGGTTTGTTCAGCAGCCATAGTTCATAATTTTATTACACGAATTCTACCAGGCACAAATTACACGAATTATTGAAATGAAAAACACGAATCAGCTGTTAAACCAATTCGTGTAATTCGTGTTTTTTTAATTCGTGTTATCAATTCTGTTCAACCGTCACCCTTATCCCCTCGCTATGACTGGTAAACTCCGGTGCATACATACATTGTATGGTGGTAATGCCATTACTGAAATTACCGGCATGGGTTACAAACATGGAGTATTCAAAAACATAAGTGCCCCTGCCAAGCCAGCCAAAAAAGAAATTGGTACTTGCATCTTTGGTGCTTTCATAATAACCTAAACCGCCCTCGTATTTATATTGGCTGATAACATTGGTTGGTTCCATACAGGCTGCTCTCATATCTTTCATGTGTACATATTCCATGTCACGGTCAACCTTTAATTCAATACGAACTTTTACTTTATCGCCAACTTTTAGTTGGGCACCATCCTGCAAAGCAACTAATACAGGGCCTTTATCTGAATTTTTTTCGATGAACAATTGTTTTTTTAATTTCAATGGCGTTTCTGCTGTTGTGATTTTGTCAAGATCTTCAAAGTACTGCCAGTACACAGAACCCCAGGAAGCCCTCTCCAAACCTCCCCCCGAAGGGGAGGCTTTTGAAGACTTCACTGATATTAGTATATTTCCCATTTCCGGTTTTACTTTATCACCTTCAACTCTTTTTTTGAAATAACCGGTGCCTGCCTCAGTTTTGTCATCAGTACTTTTGATTATTGTATTGCCTAAATTAATAGTTACTTCTTTTTCTTCTGCCAGCCAGTTACTACCTCCCAATAACAAAGCATAACATGCCTCGGCAGTGGCTTTGGTAGTTTTCCAGTTTTGCGTTTGCTTTTGTTTGAGCAACCATGTTTTCAGATCATCAACTGTATTTATATTTTTATCAATATCCGTAAATGCCTCGATCATCATGGCCTGGCTTTCAATAGGAGCCTGGTGCCAATAGTATCCGCCGGTTGTCCATTCTTTCCAGTACATGCCCAGTTCTTCTTTGTTGATTGAATTTTCTTTTAAGGATTTGATGATGACTTTTGGTGTTGTTGCATCGTTGCTGCGGTGCAATGCCAAAGCAATCATGGCCTGCATGTATTTGCTGTTGCTGAGCCAGTATTTTTTTGCCTGGCCGGTATAATAATCAAATGCTTTTTGCGAAGTTGCAGCAACTTTATATTCGGGGAAAAAACTGCGCATGTATAAATACTGAATTTGAATGCTGCTTAAATTATTATCGCTCAGTTTTGCTTTGTACTTAATTAAGTTGTCGTAATCTTCTTTTATTTTTTTATCAAGATAAGGAACGGCTTTATCAATAATTGTTTTTATGGTTTGATAATTATCTCCGGTTAATGCATTCAGTTTTCTTAAATGCCCGATGCCGGTTGTAATGTATTGCGTCATATAGCGGTCATCGGCTCCGCCTTTAAACCAAACAAAACCACCATTGCTGCTTTGCATTTCTTTGAGCTTGTTAAATGCTTTATCCTGCTCTGCACTCATACGAACCATATCAAACAGCAATGCAATGTTTTTCTTTTGTTGATTTTCATTTTGTGCATCCAATACCCAGGGTGTTTCCTGTAATAAGGCCGATTTTAACTCTTCATTTTTTTGCAAGTTGGAAAGTAAAGCAGCTGTATCAACATTTTTCCATTTTTCAAAAACAGTTTTAATTTTTGGCATGGAGCGACTGATATAACCTGCCAAAGTATTTGCATAATACCGGTTGAATGTTTGCTCGGCACATTCGTATGGATACTCCATTAAATAGGGCAGTGCCTGCACTGCATACCAGGCAGGGTTGCTGGTGTATTCAACTGTCAGCGCATGATTGGTAAGAGTAGCCCCCTCCCGGCCTCCCCCCGAAGGGGAGGAGTTTAGCAGCTTTTCGAATTTAAAATTCTTGCTGTTTACGCCACGGAGATTGAGCGGCATACTTTCTGTAACCAGCATGCGGTTGGTTAAAATAGGAATGGCCATTTCTTCTCCATCAGAAAATTCTCCTGCTTTGGCAACGATCCTGTACGTCATTGCTGAATTAAAATTGAAAGGAATTTCCATCGGGAATTTTACTGCCTGGCTTTGTCCGGCTGCTACCGTAAAATATTGTGTGGGGAAAACATTTTTAAACCAGCCATCAACCGGTTTGTTGGTGGCTGCATCCAATAACTCAAGCGTGGCAATACCGGTTACTTCTTTCTCACTAAGGTTTACAATTTTAGCGCTGAACTCCATGTTATCACCCTCTCTCATGAATCTCGGCGCATTAGGCTGTACCATTAGCGGCTTTTGTGTTACAGTTGTTTTTTCTGCATAGCCGCTTGCCAGTGTTTTGG
>JANMWP010000452.1:0-3152 GCA_031394065.1 Chitinophagaceae bacterium | reverse complement strand
GATTCCCCCTTCAGGGGGGCAGGGGGTATGATTACAATTATTGGAGGTGGCGTAATTGGCTTATGCAGCGCCTATTATTTACAAAAGGAAGGATACAAAGTAACCATTATTGACAGGGGCGATATTACAGATGGCTGTTCATTTGGAAACATGGGTTACATGTCGCCGAGCCATTTTGTACCATTGGCAAGCCCTGGTATTATTGCTGAAGGTGTTAAGCACATGTTCAGCAGCAGCAGCCCGTTTTACATAAAACCCAGGCTTAACTGGCAGTTGATGCAATGGGGTTATCATTTCTGGAAAAGCAGCAATGCAGCGACTGTTAAAAAAAATGTGCCTCATTTAAATAACCTGTTGCAGTTAAGCAGGGGTTTAATTAATGAAATGCGCAATGAAATCGGCGATGTGTTTAACATGGAAGAGAAGGGCTGCCTGATGATGTGCAAACAGCAAAAAACATTAGAGCATGAATTTCATTTGGCAGATGATGCAGAAAAATTTGGATTAAAAGTTGAGCGGTTAAATAAAGATGCAGTACAAAAATTAGAACCCGATGTTGAACTGAATGTTGCCGGTGCGGTGTTGTTTAAAGATGATTGTCATTTTAACCCGGGGAAGATGATGGTTGCTTTAAAAAGATATTTAGAAAATAAAGGCGTTCATTTTCAGCTTAACACAACAGTAACCGGTTTTGAAACTGCGAATAATAAAGTTTCTGCAGTAATTACCGATCAGGGAAAGATTGAAGGCGATGAAATTGTTTTAGCAACCGGTAGCTGGTTACCGGTTGTTGCAAAAATGATGGGCATAAAATTACTATTACAACCGGGCAAAGGTTACAGCCATACTTATCAGCAGGTAGAAAAAAATATTAAATACCCCGCCATTTTAGTTGATGGCAGATGCGCTATAACGCCTTGGGGGCATCAACTTCGCATTGGCGGCACGATGGAATTAAGCGGCATCAATAATAAAGTTTTAATAAACCGTATGCAGGGCATTTACGATTCTGCCAGGGATTTTTATCCGGGATTAAAAATTGATTTTCCACCGGCAGATAAAATATGGAATGGCTTAAGGCCCGTAACACCGGATGGTTTGCCATACATTGGTAAACCCTCAAACTTTACCAATGTTATCATTGCCGGCGGCCATGCCATGCTGGGCATATCGGAAGGAACCGGAACCGGAAAAATTGTAAGCCAGCTTATTCAAAATAAAAAAACAGCAATTGCCATAGAGGCATTTAACCCACAGCGGTTTTAAAAAAACTATTGATTGATCAGGGTATCTTTTGGTTTATTCAGCAGCGAATCTTTTTTCTTCTTTTTCAATAAATTATCTAATAATCCTTCTATTGATTCTTTGGTTTTTTCGCCACTGTTTTTTACCGGCGTACTGTCATTTACCGCTGCAGTATCTTTATTTCCCAGCATCCTTTTTCGCAGCTCTTCCCTGGCCGCAATTTCCAGTTGCCTTCTTAATGAATTTATTGTATCCTGTGTGGCTTTTTTGGCGCTGTCAATTTTTGCCTGCACAAAATCTTTTATTTGCTCCTTCATCTGGTCAACTAATTTTTCGCCGCTTTGTTTTAAATCTACTTTAAGTGTTGGGTTTTTTATGGTACCGCCCATTTCCATTTTTAAACTTACTGTTTCTCCTAACTTTAATGGTATGCCTTTGGCATTAACAGATTTTAGCAGGTTATCTACATACTGGTTGCCCTGCGTACCCATTAAAGCCCTGGGCAGTTTCAAATTGATGGCATAATTAATCCCTTCATCAAACCCAATGCCCTGCAAGCCGCCAATTTCCATTTCAATATTTTTAATTTTTACAGTAAATGGTTTCACCAGCAATTTTCCGTTGGAAAATTCGAAAAAAGTTTTTACATCTTTCATTGATATGGATTGCAGTTCTTTCACATTCAGCACCGATGCAATTTTATCAAGCGGTGCAAACCTGCTCAGGAAACCTTCAATCAAAAATAAATTACCATTGCCCGAAATGGTAGTCATATCTATATCCATATTATCGCCCAGTTTGCCATTGGCACTTAAAACCGAAGTCAGTTTTCCGGATAAATATTTACCAATAGGCATCAGCTTTTGCGAAGTATTAAAAGCGTAAAATGTTTTTTGAATATCCACAGCCTGCACATCGTAACTCATGGCTATGGCGGGTTTTACCTTGTTTTCTTTGGTGCTGTAAGATCCGTTTATTTTTATTTTTCCATCCATGGCATTGCCATTTACATTGCTCAATTTTACAGCCTGGTCTTTTATCAATAGAGAACCCGATAAGTTACTGATATCAAGTTTATCGTACAACAGTTTATCTACGGTTGCATTAACATCAATATCAAGATTGGCAGGTACAATAAAAGGTTTTGCAGCCTGCGCCTTGGTGGTTGGTCCGGCAGAAACACCCATCCAGTCGTTCAGGTTTACCTTATCGGCATTCACGGTAAGGTTGGCACTTAAAGGCTTACCATTTAAAAGATAACTCAGCAGATTATTGATTTGTCCACCACCGCTGAAATTTGAATTCATGTATTGCCCGCTCAGGTTCGACAGGTCAATTTTTGTTGGCGTAAAATTGGAATGAAGTGTATTTATTTTTACACCCGTTGGATAATCAGCCGATATGTATTTAAAACTGTTTACATCAACTATTCCTGCTGCGTAAAATTTATTATACTGCTGCTGCTCTATTTCTTTTACATTTCCTTTTATACTTACATCTGCATCCAGTAAGCCTGTTATGGAAGTTCCTTTCTGCAGTTTTAAATAATTTACAACCTGCGACAGATCCAGTTTTCCTTTTGCCGCAGCATCAACAAACATATTGCTAACCGGGTTTTTAACCAGCAACCGGAAATCGAATGGTTCGTTATTAATTGCCAGGTGGCCATTTGTAATATCAACTATATTGTTATCCGTTTGCCCATCAACATTGTCTATCACAGCACTAAAATTAATTTGCTCAATGGCTTTTGGCAGATCGGTATATTTAAATGAACCGTCTTTTACTTTCATGGCAACGTGATAGCCCGGCATAATTGAATCGTGAGAAACACCTTTGATGTATCCTTCAAAAATACCGCTGCCGGTTGCAGTAACTTTATTAAATTCTTTTTGATAGATGGGAGT
>JANMWP010000445.1:0-4702 GCA_031394065.1 Chitinophagaceae bacterium | reverse complement strand
AAATTATAAATCTAAAATGGTAGACGTTATTCTGGGCATGCAATGGGGCGATGAAGGCAAAGGTAAAATTGTAGATTATTTTGCTAAAAATTATGATGTTATTGCCCGTTTTCAGGGTGGCCCCAATGCAGGGCATACGTTGTATGTAGATGGAAAAAAGATTGTATTGCACCAGATACCCAGCGGTATTTTTCATGAAGATAAAATTAACCTTATTGGTAATGGCGTTGTATTAGATGCCATTACTTTAAAACGTGAATGTGAAAATGTGGCTGCTTTTGGTGTTGATTATAAAAAGACTCTGTTTATCAGCGAAAGAGCCCACCTGATTTTACCAACGCATCGAGCCCTTGATAAAGCCAGCGAACTAAGCAAAGGCAATGAAAAAATAGGCAGCACATTGAAAGGTATTGGACCGGCTTATATGGATAAAACCGGTCGCAATGGTTTGCGTGTAGGTAATTTATTAGACAAAAGTTTTACCACCGATTATATTAAACTGCGGATGAAGCACCAGCGGCTGCTGGATAATTTTAATTTTCAGGAAGATATTAACGCCTGGGAAGAAGAATTTTTTGAGGCCATGGAATTTCTACGTGAGTTTAAAATTGTAAATGGCGAATATTTTATCAACGAAAAAATACAAAAGGGCCAGCGGGTTTTGGCTGAAGGTGCACAGGGAAGTATGCTGGATGTTGATTTTGGAACTTTCCCTTTTGTGACAAGCAGCAATACCATTTCGGCCGGTGTCTGTACAGGATTGGGTATAGCGCCACAAAAAATTAAAGAAGTGTTTGGTATTTCCAAAGCGTATTGCACAAGGGTTGGCAGCGGGCCGTTTCCTACTGAACTGCTTGACGAAACCGGTGAGCAGTTACGCAAAACCGGAAACGAGTTTGGAAGTACTACCGGCCGCCCACGCCGCTGTGGCTGGATTGACCTGGTTGCTCTGCAGTTTGCATGCATGATAAACGGGGTTACACAAATTATTATGACCAAGGCCGATATACTGGATGAACTGGAAGAGCTGAAGGTTTGTAATGGTTACAATATTAACGGTAAAGCAATTGATTATGTGCCTTTTCAAATGAATAAGGTAGATATTGAACCGGTTTACAAATCATTTGCAGGCTGGCAAAAAGATATAACTGCTATTACAGAATTTGATGCCCTGCCGGCCCAGATGAAAACATATATTGATTACCTGAATGAATTTTTAGGGGTGCCTGTAAAATATATCAGCAACGGGCCCGGAAGGGACCAATTGGTAATTGCATAAAAAAAAATAAAAAAACCTTGTATTTTATTTGGCTATGTAAAACAGATTTGGAAATTTTACAGTATTAATCCATTTTGAATTATGACTTTTATAACTGACGACACAAACACAACTACAGCGTTAGCTGATTTTGCAACTGTAATTAAAGCTGCAAAAAAACCGGCCAAACCAAAAGATGATAACGATGATGATGATTTGGATGATGATGACGATGATGTACCATCTCCAAAGAAAAAATCTTCGCCAAAGAAAAAAGGTGCTGATGACGACGATGATGATGACGAAGTAGAAAAGGAAGATGACTGGGATAAAGCAGAAGATGATGATAGTTGGGATCCGGATTTTGATGAGTTTGATATACCGAAATCTGTTGGCAAAAAAGCAGCCGTAAAAAAACCAGGTAAGGGAAAAGATGAGGATGATGATTTTAAAGTAGAGGACGACTTCAGCGATTTGGGGTTAGATGATGGGGATGATTTTGACGATGATGATGACGATTTTTAATACAGTACAGTAACAGGAAAAATAAATAAGTGAAAAAATGTATTAGCTTTCCTGTCAGCGACTTTAATACTTTTAAAATACAAATGTTGAATTGGGTAAACCGGTTCAACATTTTTTGTTTACTGGATAACCGGCATTATGATTTTAGTAAACCGGCATTTGAATGTTTGCTGGCAGCAGGGTCTAAAGCAAGTGTAGAAATGCCCGTAGGCAGCGCTTATGATGCATTGCATCATTTTTATACTGAAAATAAAAATGAATGGCTGTTTGGCCATTTTGGATATGATCTGAAAAATGAAACAGAAAAACTCAGTTCCCGCAATGCTGATGGCATTGGTTTCAGCGACCTGCATTTTTTTGTGCCCGAAATTGTGCTGGAACTGAATAATAACGAAGTAACCATATTTTGTGATGGCGATGCTGAGCTTATTTTTAATACTATACTTACCTGCTCATTGACAATCACTGTAAGTATACAATCAAAAATTGTTATTGAGCACAAGATTAAAAAAGAAAATTACATTGATATTATTGAAAAACTGAAGCAGCATATTTTACGGGGCGACTGTTATGAAATAAATTTTTGCCAGGAATTTTTTGCCCGGGATGCTGAGATAGACCCCTTAGTTATTTACAGCCGGTTAACTGAGCTTTCTCCCAACCCTTTTTCTGTTTTTTATAAATTGAATGACCGGTATTGTTTATGTGCAAGTCCTGAACGGTATTTAAAAAAGGAAGACAATAAAATTTTTTCTCAACCTATCAAAGGAACAACTCAAAGAAATTTAACAAATGCCGAAGCAGACGAACTTGCAAAAAACTATCTTTTGCAAAGCAGTAAAGAAAAAAGTGAAAATGTGATGGTGGTTGATCTGGTGCGTAATGATTTAAGTAAAATTTGTAAAGCAGGTTCGGTAAAAGTAGATGAGCTTTTTGGTTTGTACAGTTTTCCGCAGGTACACCAAATGATAAGTACAGTAAGTGGAGAACCGGTAGAAAACTTAAACTGGATTGATTGTGTAAAAGCAACATTCCCCATGGGCTCTATGACCGGGGCACCTAAAATAAAGGTGATGGAATTAATAGAGGAATACGAAAAAACAAAAAGAGGACTGTTTTCAGGTGCAATTGGCTATGTAAAACCCAATGGTAATTTTGATTTTAATGTGGTAATCCGAAGCATATTTTATAACGCAGCGGGTAAATATCTTTCCTTTCAAACAGGCGGTGGTATTACGTATAACAGCGATGCTGCTTTGGAATATGAAGAATCTTTACTAAAGGCAGCGGCAATGATAAAGGTGTTGCAGTAATACTACCTGCCACTTTTTCTTTTTGATTTTTTTGCAGATGGATATGTGGTTGATTGGCTTGGTGGAGGCTCGGGATTATCGCCTAACAGCAATTGCACGCACTCATTTAGTATAACATATTTATTGGCTAAAAAGAGCTGCATTTTATCGGATGGCAAGCGTAAATCGTAATTGCCGTTAATGCTCATCATATTGTCAAAATCTGGATTATAGCGGTTAAACGAAACAATATCGATTGATAGGTTTTTACTGATAATTAAAGAATTGAACTTACCGCTGATACTTTGGGTAGATGCAAATTCCTTTTCTTCTTCAGTTAAATTTGGTTTTATATCATAAGGATTGGCGCCACCACCCATTTCAATCCCGGGATTGAAAGACCCGCCGGTAGCCTGTGTGGTAACACCTCCATTACCTTCCATTACATAATGCGTGGCAATAAACTTTTTTACATAGTTTCTGCTTTCGCCCGGCAGGTAATATTGCAATGACCAGAAATTTTTGCTACCGCTGTTTCTCATCGCTTTATTTACATTGCCCATGCCACCATTATAACTGGCCAACACCAGTAACCAATCATGATAAACTTTATACGAGTTCAATAAATATCTTGCTGCTGCATGGGTGCTCTTTACATAATCACGTCTTTCATCAATAAAAGCATTTACTACTAAACCATATTGCCTGGCTGTTTCGGGCATAAATTGCCAGGGCCCGGCAGCGCCCACCCAACTGGTGGCGCCTGTTTTTAAGTTACTTTCAATTACTGCTACATATTTTAATTCACGGGGTAAACCATATTGGCTTAAAATATTGTCAATCAAATTAAAATAGGGCAGGCCCCAGCTTTTCATTTGCAACAGGCTCTTTGAATGTGCATTCAGGTAATCCTGCATATAGCTTTCGGCATTGGGGTTTACCTGAGAGGAATAAGGTAAAGCCGGGTTGTAATTATACTTTGCAAATAAATTTTTAAAGCCATATTTAGTAACCTGACTGAAATACTGCACTTTTTCTTTTGGTGGCGGAGTTCTTTTTTTTAATACATCTTCAATTAATTCGTCTTCAACAGCTTCATTAATTATGGTTGTATCCGATATAAGCTTAGGTTGCTGTATTTCTGCAATGCTGCCGGCCTTTGCACCAGGCAAAAGCAGCATTAAAAGCAGTATGGAAATAAAATGTTTCATCTGTAAAATACTAATTCAACTGCTGTTGCTTTATCAGGTAATCAGCAATTTGCAGCAAAGTTAGTTCATCTGTTTTTTTAGTCATTACCTGCAAGCCAAATGGCATGCCATTGCTATGTTTAAACAACGGAACCGAAATGCCCGGCACACCAGTTAAATTGGCAAATACAGTAAAAATATCTGCAAGATACATGGCAACCGGATCTGTGGTTTTATCACCAATTGCAAATGCCGTTGTTGGACTTGTGGGCATTATAACTGCTTCGTAATCAGTAAATATAGAGTCTGTTTGGTTAACCAACAACCTGCGTACCTGCTGTGCTTTACTGAAATAAGCATCGTAATAACCACTGCTTAATACAAAAGTACCCAACATGATCCGTCGCTGCACTTCTTTGCCAAAACCTTCTGTTCTG
>JANMWP010000615.1:0-5713 GCA_031394065.1 Chitinophagaceae bacterium | reverse complement strand
TCTTTTAATTACAATGCCATCGTAGTTTTTCCATTTATCGGGGAAACCAATTTTTTTAACAAATGCGTGTAATTTGCCCAGGGCTCTTTGCTTGGTAACTTCACTCATCCAGTCTAATTTTTTAATGCGGCTGTCGAATGTAGTTTGCAGATTATTTACAAGCTCCAGCATACGTGCTTTTGCAGCCTGGTTAAAATACCGGTCAACATAAAGCTGTCCCAGCAGGTCGCCCAACTGGCCGTCAATTAAACCACTCATTCGTTGCCAGCGTGGGGTTTGTTCTTTTTGTCCGCTCAGGGATTGATTGTAAGCAAAATTAGCATCTACAAAAGCGCTGCTCAGGTAAGCTGCCGCACCTTTTAATACGCCCCATTGCAGGTAAACTTTCCAGTCATCCAGCGGAACTTTGTTTAGCAAAGAATCGATGAATACCATGAATTTGGGATTGCTCACATTCACACTATCCTGCTTTACTTTGTAACCCAGCTCCGTTAAAATGGAAGCCCAGTTTAAGTTGGGTGTTTTGGCGGTTAAGCCGTCAATAGAAAATTTATTGTACAATTTATTGGGGTCACGCATTTCAACACGGCTCATCTGTGCCTGTGCCATGGCGGTTTCCAGCGACATTACAGTAACTGCATTGGCCATGGCTTTCACATTGTTTTCGCCGGTAAGGGTGAACAGTTTAATGATGTATGCAGTATAATCAGTTCTTATTTTCTGGCTGCGGGCATCGTTCTTTATATAATAATCACGGTCGGGTAAAGTGGTACCGCCCTGGCCGATGCTGATGATATATTTTGTTACATCTTTTGCATCCTGCCCCACACCAATGCGGTATAAAGGAGAAGTTACAGACTGGGCACGTAACGTGTTTGCATATTTTAAAGCCTGTGCTTTTGAGCCCAGCGCAGTAATCGCATCTAAATATGGTTTGATGGGTTTATAGCCCAGTTTTTCAATGGCAGCACTGTCCATGGCACTGGCATAATAATCGCCAACACGTTTCATCAGATCGCCCGTTCCTCCTTTCTTATCGGCATCAATTTTGTTTTTTGGATAATTTGAAGCCTCTTCCAGCAAGCCTTTCAGGGCTTGTGAGCTTTCTTCAGCCAGTGCATCAAAGCTTCCCCAGCGGGTTTTTGATGCAGGTATCGGTGTCTTTTTTATCCAGGCACCATTGGCATACAGGTAAAAATTATCGCCCGGTTTTACAGCAAGATCCATGTTGGCAGGATCAATAAATTTTCTTTTTGAACCGGCATGTGGATCAGGAGCAACAACAACGGGAGTACCCGAAACAGTAACGGGCCCGCTTTTGTTTTTGGATGGTGCAGGGGCATTTTTGGCGGCTTCAGCAGCTCTGGCTTTTTCCCGCTCTTCATTTGCTTTTCGGTTTTTAGCACTTTGAACGGGATCAGGATCAACACCTGTTTGTGACATGGTTACAGCCGGCACCAGTATACAGCCGGTTAAAATAATTGAAAACAGTATTCGCTTCATAAAATTGAGTTTTTTAGAGGGATAAAAATAAGCATACTGACATAAACTGCAATAAGAAAATATACTGACGGCAAAACTTGTTTACAAACTGCCTGTTATAAAGCGCTGTTATCTTTTTAAAATTTACTGTTTAAATGAGTTCTAACAGTATTTTTGTACTATATATTAATCCATTGCTAAAATTCAAATTGTTTTTATTACTGTTGTTATTTTCAACAGCAGTTTCGGCTCAAAAAACTGAACCCAATCCCGGATTGGTTATTGGCAGCATACTGGATGCCGATAACGGCAAAGCTTTAGAGGGTACTGCTTTAAAGATGTTATTACTTTCTGATACCGGTATTCAATTTAACCAGCTCAGCCTTAAAAATGGTGAATTTCTTTTTGATAAACTTCCTGTTGGATTTTATCGTTTACAGATTACAGCCGTTGGTTACACTTCGCTGAAAATTGACAGTATCCATATCCGGGCCGAAAGATTTGATTTTGACCTGAACGATATCCGGCTTGGCAAAAATTCAAAAATGCTGAACGAAGTAATAGTATATGCAGAAAAACCACTCATTGAAAATAAAGATGGTAAGATCATTTTTAATACCGGCGAATCGGCTTTAAGTTCCGGTGCCACTACCACCGAGTTGTTAAAACAAACACCATTAGTTAATGTAGATAATGATGGCAAAATTTTATTGCGTGGCAAAGAAGTAAAAGTTTTAATAGATGATAAACCGGTAGAACTGGATGCCAAACAATTGCAGGACCTGATGGAAAGTATGCCCGGCAGCATGATTGAAAGCATTGAAGTGATGACCACACCACCACCACAGTATGCCAATGAGCGTGGCGGTGTTATAAATATTGTAACCAAAAAAGGCAAGGTTGGTTTTAATGGCAGGATAAATGTCAGTTACGGCAGCAGGGGCGAAGCAGCCATCAGCAGTAATGCAACTTACCGTAAAAATAAACTGGCGCTTAATTTTTCGGGCGGATTTGGATACAACGAATATAACGGAAGCAGTTATAGTAACCGGCAGAATTTTTATACCGACTCGTCAAATTATTTTAACACGGTTGGCAAAAACAAGAATGATAGCCGGCGGCCAAACATGCGGCTGAGCCTGGATTACGACCTTAACAAGCGGCAAAGCATGAATTTTACTGCACAATACAACAGCAACAATTCGGTATATGAAAACAGCACCGGTTACACCAATGCCGACCGGTATAACCAGGTTTATAAATTAAGTAACCGCATTACAGCAACCAACAACAACAGCTGGAGCCCGGTTTTTAATTTTACCTATACCATCAAGGGAAAAAATCCGAAAACGATTTTGAAATTTATAAGTGCCTTTAATTTTAATGCAGGTAATAATGAACGGGATTTTTATCAGCAATATCTCAATCCCGATTATACCCCAACCGGCTCCGACTCAACACAGGAGCAAAATACATACAGTAAGAACAACAATACCAGTTTCAGAATAAATTATGACAAGCCGCTGAAGGATAAAAAAACATCATTGAACTTTGGAGCCACTTATAACGGCTACAACAACCACAATGTGCTGAACACAGCGTTTATGAAAAAACCCGAAAATATTTTTGTGAAAAATGAAGTACTCAGCAATGATTTTCTTTTTCACCAGCGCATTTACGGATTAATGGCTTCGGCACGTTATGATTTTGTGCCCGATTTTTATTTGAACGGCGGATTGCTGGCAGAGTATACCCAAACCCATTTCGACATTAAGAACAACAGCAACCGGTATTTAAATAACTACTGGAGCATGTTGCCATTTGCCAACCTAGTGAAAAAATGGAAGAGCGGTATCAGCATCACCTTCAGTTACAAAAGAACGGTGCAAAGGCCAAGGTTGAACGAACTGAACCCAAGCCTGGATTATGGCGATCCATACAATACCCGTTCGGGCAATCCTTATGTGCAGGCATATTACGCCGATAATTTTGATTTTATTTTTGGTAAGTGGAATAAGAAATACAACTTTAATGTATCAGCTGGTTATAATGCTTTGCAGAAAATTTACAGCTCTATAAGAACGCTGCAACCCGATGGCAGCACTTTTACCACCTGGCAAAATATAAGCGGCCGTAAAGAGTATGAAGCCAGCGCCTGGGGTGGTTACACATTGAGTAAAAAAGCAAAAGCAAACCTGAGTTTTGGTTACAACTACAATGTGTACAGCCTGTACGACCGCAACGTAAGGCGCTTCCGCAATGGCAGTTCGTTTTATTCAACCTTAAACGGAAGTTACCAGTTTACCACTTTAATGAATGCCAATGCAAGTTTTACTTTTAACCGCTTTGCAAATCCGCAGGGCTCGGTACGCAGTACGCTCAGCATGAATATTGGTGTTCAACAAAAATTCTTTGCCAAAAAAATTACCGTAACATTCAACATTATTGATCCATTTCGGCAGCAGCAAAATAAAAATTTTATCTACGGCAGTAATTTTAATCTGGAAAGTTACAGTACTACCAAAACCCGTAATTACAGACTGGCACTCAGTTACACGTTTAAGAAAAAAGAAAAAAAATCGGGTAGGGAAGCGTTGTTGAAAAAATTGCAGAAGAAATAAAATATACTACATTTTGGTATTAATTTTAGACTGTCAGCCTGAGCTTGTCGAAGGCGGGCTAATCAAAATTTACCGGGTTCGGCAGGCTCACCCTGACAACTTTTTAAGAAGTCAATCAGTATTATTGTGTGATGTTTAACCTGCTTTTTCAGTAAAATTTATGCGCTTGGCCAGCCAACTATCTTTAACCGGTATAATCCATTTTTCAATCATTTCTTTTTTAGATAAAACAGTATTGTTGAAATACAAAGTATTGGCATTGATGAAATTATTTTCAATCGCATATTCCAATTGGTTAAGTGGCAGCAACTGAATTTTATCTTTTACCACAAAAGTCAGATTTTGTCTGTCAAATAACTGCACCTTATATTTATCTTCAATTGATTTTATAAGATGAACAGAGCTATCGGTGCTGCAGCCACTCACGCCTGTTGCAGTTTCATCGGCCATCAACACAATAAAGCGGCCAAAAAATAAATTGGCAAAACCTTTTACGGGTGCGCCATGGCTTTTCCAGTTGGCAGCAAAATCATTCAGCATGTCTTCCATCTCCAGCGCTTCGCTGATAAAGAATAAGCGGCTGCTTTGGTATATCCACACACGGGAGTTATCGTTAAAATTTTCGGGAAGATGTTCCTGGAAATCGAAATTCATTTTGTAAAGTTAAGAAAACTGAATGCTAAATAATTTGTAACTGATTTATAATTATCTGTGTTAATCCGTTCAATCTGCGTCATCCGTGTTCTATCCTTGCATCGCAGATGCAACCAACTCCGCAATATCCAACACCTGCACCTCATCTTCCTTATTGCTGTTTTTTACACCATCGGTCATCATGGTATTGCAAAAAGGGCAGGCAGCTGCAATAACAGAAGCACCGGTCTCCAATGCTTCATTGGTGCGTTCAATATTAATACGGGTGTCGCCTTTTTCTTCTTCTTTAAACATTTGTGCACCACCGGCACCACAGCACAAACCATTACTGCGGCAGCGTTTCATCTCCACCAAAGAAACATCCAATGCTTCTAAAACTTTACGGGGTGCTTCATAAATATTATTGGCACGGCCCAGGTAACAACTGTCGTGGTAAGTAATTTTTTTGCCTTTGAAAGTTCCGCCTTCGGTCATTTTTATTTTGCCTTCATCAATCAACTGCTGTAAAAAAGTAGCATGATGAATAACTTCGTAAGAGCCGCCGAGTTCGGGATATTCATTTTTCAAAGTATTAAAACAATGCGGACAGGCAGTTACAATTTTTTTTATGCCATAACCATTTAATATCTGAATATTCTGGTAAGCCATCATCTGAAACATGAATTCATTGCCTGCACGCCGGGCCGGATCGCCGGTACACATTTCTTCTTTGCCAAGTATGGCGTAGTTGATGCCCACTTTATCCAATATGGTTACAAATGCCTTGGTTATTTTTTGTGCCCGCTGATCAAAACTTCCGGCGCAGCCTACCCAAAATAAAACTTCAGGGCTTTCGCCTTTCGCCATCATTTCTGCCATTGTTGGAACATGCATACTATCTAATTTTATCCTGGTAAGTTACTTTAAAAACAAATACTGGTGATAAGCAAAAATAAGCCAATCTGGTTTAAACTAAA
>JANMWP010000417.1:0-2857 GCA_031394065.1 Chitinophagaceae bacterium | reverse complement strand
CACCATTCAGAATGATATTTTAAAAGAATACGCTGCAAGAGGAACTTATATTTATCCACCCAAAGCATCCATGCGTATCATCACCGATATTTTTGAATGGTGTGCAGCTGAAGTACCCAAATGGAATACCATTTCTATTTCGGGTTATCATATTCGGGAAGCAGGCAGTACAGCTGTGCAGGAAATTGCATTCACCCTCAGTAATGGCAAAGCCTATGTACAGGCCGCTTTGCAAAAAGGATTAGACATCAATGTTTTTGGCAAACGCCTCTCCTTCTTTTTTAATGCACACAATAACCTGTTTGAAGAAGTAGCCAAGTTCAGGGCAGCAAGGCGCATGTGGGCAACCATTATGAAAGAACTCGGAGCAACCGATCCCAAAGCCATGATGCTTCGTTTTCATACACAAACGGGTGGTAGTACTTTAACTGCACAACAACCGTACAATAATATCAGCAGGGTTACTTTACAAACGCTGGCTGCTGTTTTAGGCGGCACGCAATCTTTGCATACCAATGGATATGATGAAGCATTGAGCCTGCCAACAGAAGCAGCTGCTGCCATTGCATTGCGTACGCAACAGATTGTTGCATTTGAAAGCGGCGCTGCAGATACCGTAGATCCCTTAGCCGGCAGTTATTTTATAGAAACACTTACGGATGAAGTGGAAGCAGCAGCCCGCAAACTGATTGAAAAGATTGATGCCATGGGTGGCAGTGTTGCTGCTATTGAACAGGGTTTTATGCAGGATGAAATTGCAAAAAGTGCTTATGAATATCAGCGGCAGATTGAGAACGGCGAAAAAA
Organism: Chitinophagaceae bacterium; assembly: GCA_031394065.1. Taxonomy (GTDB): domain Bacteria; phylum Bacteroidota; class Bacteroidia; order Chitinophagales; family Chitinophagaceae; genus Ferruginibacter. The sequence continues at coordinate 2,051 of JANMWP010000417.1, read as the reverse complement.
TTATTGTAGGCGTAAATAAATTTCAGAACGAAGAAAAAAATACGATACCTGTTTTTAAAGTAGATGAAGAAGTTCAATCACGACAGATTGAAAAACTAAAAGCACTTAAATTAAAAAGAGACAACGATAAAGTTATTGCTTCATTAAAAACGCTGCACGAAAAAGCCAACAGCACCGAAAACCTGATGCCCACTGTATTGGAAGCTGTTGAAAATTACTGCACGCTTGGTGAGATTGCTGATGAGTTGAGAAAGGTTTTTGGAGAGTATAAATAAATCCACTTGCATAGCTGTTTGCTCATTTACAAATCAAAGCGGTTGTGCCGCTGTCTGGCTTCCCGGCCAACAGCGATATTTTTTTGATGTCACCCCTTTTCTAAACTCATGTAGTGGCTGCCCAGTAATTTGCAGCTACTTTTTGTTTTGCAACATTCCGGTTCGTGAGGACAAGAACCGGGGCGGAGTATTATTCGTGAATAACAACGCGTGATATTATGCCAATTATTACTATTAAAAAAAATAGGATCACTAAAAAAATAAAATATGTCAGCAAGGTTAACAAAAACGATTTTAGTTTAGAATTGTTATTGAAAAATTGCATGAAAGTCCAAACTGTCAAAATCATTCCGCTCACTACTTTTGCATCTTGAAAATTGTCTATGGTATCTTTATCTTTGAGTAAAGCGATAATGGGAATAAAAATTATATAAACGATTGTTTGTTGTCCTGTAATAAAAGTATTTAAAATCAAGTGTTTAAAATAATTATAACCACTTTTATAAAACGCCAAATATGAGGCAAGAGAAAAAACAGGAATCAGTAGCAATGCTCCGTAATCATAATGAATTATTAACCAACTAAAAGATAAATTAATCAAGTTAATCTTATGTGTGTTGTTACCTATATCACTTCCATTCGTTCCTCCTGAAATTTCATCAAAAAGAGTTGTCACGTTTGAATAATGTGAAGCCAACACATAAATAGTAGATAAAATAAAAGCAAAAGCTATTGGTTTAAAATGTTTAACCCGCTTTCCATTGATGTATTCTTTAATTGTATTACCTGGTCTAACAAATAATTGTTTAATAGTGTAAAAAAATCCTTTATCAATATGTAAAAGCAAGTGCTGAATTTCGTGCCAAAAATATTGCAGGTTAATTTCGTGAGTATCAGCACTCTGCCCACAATTACCACAGAAATGCCCTTTGAAAGTTTGATTACAATTTTTGCAGGTTATTGTCATACTATTTTGTCTATCTTTTTTGTGTCAAATAGATACGGTCTGGAAATATTGACACCAACGTTCGAGGCTTGCTGCAGGGCTGGAATTCATTGCTCGTCCGCCCGGAACTGCTGCTGATTAAAGATATAAAAGTACAAGGTAACAAACAAAACCCCAACAATGTACGTCCAGCCCAGATGAAGCACAATAGCGATAAAATGACCATTGCTCCAACGTCCAGCCAGCCTTGCAGCAAACCCAATCCTATACGCTGTGGCTAGTTCAATGTCGTTCGCCAGTCGTTACATTATATACTTTCGTCAAACATAATTTCGTCTGAACTACCTATTTTATATAATGGTTTCTCAAAGGGTAAAGTAAAATAAAAAGATGAACCTTCGCCTTCAATACTTTCTACCCAAATTTCGCCACCATTTTTTTCTAAAAATCCTTTTACCAATAATAATCCAATTCCGGCACCCTTATCCTTTATTCTTGTTTCTGAAAGGGTTTTCAATTGCGGTGTAAAAAGTTTTGCCATTATTTCTTTAGACATTCCAATTCCAGTGTCCTTAACCTGAACAATAATTTTGTCATCTTTGCTCTTTGCGGAAACCGTTATTGTTCCTCCTTTTTCTGTATGTTTTATAGCATTTGAAACAATATTCTGAATAATAGAGATTAACATTTTACCATCTGCAAATACAGAAGTATTCTCTTCAATTTCGTGATGAAGATTTATAGTGTTTATCGAAGCAGTTTCGTTTAGGGTTTCAAATACTTTATTAATGTATTCTATTAGTTTTATTTTTGTTGGAGAAAATACGTCT